>CAZPLH010000040.1:0-7103 GCA_964587465.1 uncultured Candidatus Saccharibacteria bacterium
TTGCAAACCTGTTTCAAAAAAAGTCTAGTAGCAACACAACGGTGCCAACTTCAAGCCCACCGCAGGGCTACGCTGAGCCACAAGTAATTGTTCCCGATAAACCGAATGAGACTAACCACCTAGGGTAGTTAGATGCAGCTAAGAAAAAACGTAAAAAAAACCGGTTCAAAAGAAAAACAATCGGTAATTCAAGGCTACACAGTCTCATATATCGATAAAAAATCGACACGGTACCACCGAGTAACGTTGACCGCTTTTGTTGGCTTGTTTGGCCTAATGGGCGCAGTGTTATTGTTTAGCTCTGGGGCGGCAGTGCGAAAATTTGCCGCCATTGAAACAAGCGCCGCTTCACGTACAGGCAATGTTTCGGTGGTGAATGACTCAACCGCAACAAGTGGCAGCACAGTATTGTTCGGCGCACCTGCGGGTACAACCACGGGTACTTCACCATACGCGGCAGGCTGTAATGGTACATTTGTTGCACCTGGCGCGGATATTGTGAGCGCTGTGGCTGCGGCACCGGTAAACGCGACCATCTGCATTGCAACGGGCACGTTTAAAATTACTGCGCAAATATCGCCAAAGGCAGGACAGGTTTTGTGGGGCAATACGGGCACAATAATTGATGGCTCGCGTACGGTTGGCTCGTGGAGCCAGCAGGGGAGTGCTTGGGTGGCAAGCGGTGTTGCGGGTATCGGTAACGGTGGTGGCCAATGTGACGATAATGTGGCAAACCCATGTTTGCCGACCGACCAAGTGTTTCGGAACGATGTGCACCTGACGCGCGTCATGAGCTTAAGTGCTGTTGGTCCGGGAAAATTCTACATAGATTATGGCGCTAATAAATTGTATGTTGGCGACAATCCGGCGGGCCAAAACATAGAAATCGCCAGAACTGCCTATGCGATTCGTTCGGCAAATAATAATGTGACGGTAAAAAATGTCGTAATCCAAAAATTTGCGACGAATGCACAACAAGGTGCACTTTTTGCCGAAGGCGATAACTGGCAAATACTAGACAATCTTATCCGCTGGAATCATGCTGCTGGCCTATTTTTGTCAGGTTCAGACAAAACGGTCGTCAGTGGTAACACTATGACACAGAATGGCCAAATTGGCATTGCGCACTATAATTCGCAAAACGTTACTATTTCTAATAACGATATTACGAGTAACAACACAGATGGTTTCTGGATAGCCGACTGGGAATCGGGCGGGTATAAAACCACAAATTCGTCGTCGACATTCGTTAATAATCGGGTGCGTAACAACCTTGGCGTCGGCGCATGGGTCGATGTTGATGGCAATGGTGTCACCATCGACGGCAATACCATCACGGGCAACGCTGCCGACGGTGTGCGCTATGAAATTAGCTACAACGGTGTCATCAAAAACAATACGGTTACCGGCAATGGCTTTGGCATGAAACGCGGCAATGACTACAGCCTATACGCCGTGGCGGGTATTAACGTCAACAGCTCCACCAATGTAGATATTTACGGCAATACTGTTGCCGACTATTCTAATGGCATTGGACTACAAATGCGTAACCGTGGAAGCGGAAAGTATGGTGTGTGGGCACTCACAAATGCAACCGTTCACAACAATACCGTAACTATGAAAACTGGCACCCGGTGGGGTGAAGGGGCGACTGGACTTGTCCAAAACGTAAGCGACAATAGCTACTTTACGAGCAAGGGCAACCGATTCTACGACAATACCTATTACCTTGATTCACAAACAGCAAAACGGTTCGCCTGGAACAACACCTACAACAGTGTCGCAGCATGGAAAGCTGCCGGCCAAGACACTAACGGCGTATTTAAGTAGCGGTAATCTGGGCTTGCTTGTTACAATAGAGGTAAGTATGAGCAAATTTTATATCACCACCTCTATTCCCTATGCTAACGACGTGCCGCATATTGGCCACGCACTTGAATTTTTGTATGCCGATGTTTTGGCTCGATTTGCCCGACAATCGGGCGTAAAAGATGTTGTTTTTGCGACAGGAACAGACGAGCACGGCAGTAAGATTGCCGAAAAAGCTGCGCAGCTCAACAAAACGCCACAAGAACTTGCCGATTTTAACAGCCAAGCCTTTCAAGATTTGCTTAAGCAACTTAACGTCAGCAACAACCGCTTTATTCGAACGACTGATAAAGGACACGAAAGTCGTGCTCAGATTATCTGGAAAAATCTTGAAAAAGATATTTATAAAAACAAGTATGTTGGGTTGTACTGTGTTGGTTGTGAAGAGTTTGTAACCGAAACAACCGCAGCCGAGAACAATAACACATGCCCAATTCATAATCGTCCGTACGAGCGAATTGAAGAAGAAAACTATTTTTTCAAGCTCAGCCAGTATGGCCCAACCATTAAGCAGGCAATAGATGAAGGTACGTTTATTATTTTGCCCGAAACCAAGAGAAACGAAATTTTAAGCTTACTTTCCGAAGGGCTTGAAGACATTAGTGTTTCGCGACCTGTCGATAAGCTTTCGTGGGGTATTGCGGTGCCCGGTGACGCAACGCAAGTTATGTACGTCTGGTTCGAAGCACTCATGAACTACATAACAGTACTTGGATACCCTGAGCACGAAGACTTTGCGAAATATTGGCCTGCCGATGTACAAGTTATTGGTAAAGATATTAGTCGATTCCACGCTGCAATTTGGCCAGGCATGCTCCTTGGTTTAGGTATTGGGCTTCCAAGTACCTTGTATGTGCACGGCTTTGTAAACATTGATGGCCAAAAAATTAGTAAAAGCCTCGGTAATGTCATTGCCCCAAGTGAAGTGATTGAAAAATACGGTGTCGATGCATTGCGCTATTACTTTTTGCGACACATTCCAAGCTACAGTGATGGTGATTTCACCTGGGAAAAGTTTGAAACAGCTTATAACAACGAGCTTGCTAACGAACTGGGCAATGCAGTAAGTCGTGTTGTGGCCATGGTTGAAAAATACCAAGATGGCATTGTTGGTGAGACGCCAGAATCTGAGCATGACACGTTCCAATACCGCGATGCCATTACGCATTGTCGATTCGACCGCGCGCTTGACGAAGTCTGGGAGCAAGTCCGGGGCCTTAATCAGTACATAGATACTGAAAAACCCTGGGCCATTGCTAAGGAAGGCGACGCCGAGCATTTGCGAGAAGTATTGGCGTACGCGGTCAGTTGTCTAATTGAAATTGCTGAACTTATTGAGCCGTTTTTGCCCGAAACAGCCACGAAAATCAAGAATTGCTTTAAAGAAGGCCTTGTTGCGCCGCTTGACGGCCCATTATTCCCTAAGCACGAAGTGTAATACTAAAGACCATTTTAACCAGCATTAGGTAATTGCAATAATCCAGAAAATTGAAATCTTATTTAGTTAAGCGCATTATATATTCCTAATAGGAGTAATAATTCAATGTATGAACTTGATCCAGACCTAGATGACATGTCTAATACTTACGAAGGGCAAGCAGAGGCGCTTAGGCGTCATTTTATAGAAACTCCAGAGGAGCGTTTTTTTCGTGTCATGAAGTCTGGCTTATCTAGTTTTGCAATGCGTTGCGCTAACATTATTAAAAGATAAATCATCAGTAAATCATAGGGTGCGCTACAATAGTTCGGTATGCAATTTGTAGACACGCACTGTCATATTCATGAAGATTCGTACGCGTTTGATGCAGACGAAACAATAGCCCGTGCTACTGACGCCGGCGTATCGAAATTGATTGTTGTTGGAACAAGCGCCGAAGACAGTGAAAAAACGGTTGCCTTTGCGGCTACCCGCGAAAATGTCTGGGCGAGCATTGGGTTGCATCCGCACGACGCAAAGTTTGGCGAAGAAGCGTTTAAAACGCTCCAAGCCCTTGCCTCGAGTCCAAAAATTGTTGCAATTGGTGAGTGTGGGCTCGATTATTACTACAATCATTCGTCTAAAGAAGAGCAAATGAAAGCGCTCGAATTTCAGCTACAGCTGGCAAAAGACCACAATTTGCCAATGATTTTTCATATTCGTGATGCATTTGATGATTTTTGGCCCATATTTGACCGTTTTGGGCCGATTAGAGGCGTTATTCATAGTTTTACGGCCACCAAGACTGAACTAGAACAAGCACTAGCTAGAGGGCTTTATATTGGCTTAAACGGCATAATGACCTTTACAAAAGACCAAAATCAGCTTGGAGCAGCCGAAGTAGTTCCACTAGAGAAATTGATTCTAGAAACAGATGCGCCGTTCTTGACACCTGTGCCAGTACGTGGTACAGTAAATGAGCCTAAAAATGTCGTTTTAACGGCTGAATTCTTGAGTAATCTCCGTGGAGAAGAACTTGGCACTCTTGCCAAGCAGACCACCCAGAACGCTCAACAACTATTTGGTATTTAGTTTATGCAAGATTTTAATCACGCAACCAATCCGAATCAACACGCCATGACACCTGAACAAGCGGCGGCATTTGTGCGGCATGCAGATTTAGTGCGTGCAGTTGGGGCGGTGGATGTTGCTATAAATGTTATAAATCTACAGCAGCCAGAGCCAGCAGTAACTGAGGTATTTCAACCAACTACTTCTGCCCCAGATCTTAACCGTATTATCGATATAAACCAACGTATACAAGCCATTCGAGCCCAAGAAGCTGCTGCACCAATCGTGGCGCAACCTACAGCGGCGCCAGTTGAAACTCGTAGCCTGGCAGACCGATTTAAAGAAGCGAATCAGCCAGCTCAAAATGTTAGTAGCCTAGAGGATTTGTCCAATGTTGCGTAAAAAGCAGAGTAGTGCACAAGCGAGCGCCAATGCCTACCGAAACTTAATTCGTCGCGAAGCAGTTATCGGCGGCACGCTGTTTGGCGAAGTACCTGCGGGTCGCCGCCGAGAATTTTTCTGCCTAGACGAGCATACTTGGGTATGGCATGAAGAGTGGATTGATAAAACCGGTGCGCGCAACGTACGAAATACGCACTACAGCGTCCGCCCAAGCGGAATTGTTAAGATTCACTCCGACAGTAACACCTACCAAGCATTAAGCCCAACCGAAGCTAAAAACTTCCATAATGCCGTTCGACAGTACTACAAAAAAGTAACACAAGCACTCTACACCCAAGTAGCGTAAGCTAGAACGTATGGACGCTTCGCAGTACTTTGATTACGCTGCTGCTACACCGCTTTTACCTGAGGCGAAAGTGGCTATGCAGCCTTTTTTAGACTCCGATTTTCAGAATGCTTCTGCGCTGTATGCCTCCGGTCGTAAAAACCGTTTAGCGCTCGAAGCCTTTCGCCATGAAATGGCGCAAAGCTTGGGTGCCAAGCTGACAGAAATTGTATTTACTGCTGGTGGAACAGAGGCCAATAACATCGCGATTCATGGTGTTATGCAAGCTTACCCAGGCGCCACTGTTGTAGTGAGCGCCGTAGAGCACGACGCGGTTCTAAAGCCGGCAATACAGTATGTAAATCGTGTTATTCCGGTAACTGAGCAGGGAATTATTAAAACCGATGAGCTACAAGCGCTAATCGATGACTCAGTAGCGCTCATAAGTGTTATGTATGTAAATAACGAAGTAGGCAGCATACAGCCACTGCGTGACGTCGTCGCGGTTGCAGAATCAGTGCGCCAAGACCGTAACAAGCGAGGTGTTGAAATGCCGCTTTACGTACACAGCGATGCCTGCCAGGCTGGCAATTATTTAGACATGCAAGTTGCTCGGTTGGGTGTTGACCTGCTTACCATAAACGCTGGTAAAGTGTATGGTCCAAAGCAAACGGGGGCATTATATGTTCGAAGCGGCGTCCGGTTAAAACCTTTAGTGCAAGGCGGTGGTCAAGAATGGAATATTCGCAGTGGTACCGAAAATTTGGCAAATATTGCTGGTTTTGTAGCAGCTTGGCACGAAGTGAGGCGATTACACAAAGACGAATTTAGACGATTAAGCAATATGCGCGACAAAGCACTGCATGAGCTAACGACCATATCTGGGGTGAGCGTAAACGGTGCTTCGCACCAAAAAAGACTCGCAAACAACGTACATATTACGATTGCAGGCTACGACAACGAGCGGCTACTCATGGAACTTGATGAGCAAGGCTTTCAGGTGGCAACAGGTTCGGCATGTAGCGCAAGCAATGACGAGCCATCGCACGTACTTAAAGCCATGGGTCTTAGCGATGAAGCGGCGCAAAGTAGTGTTCGTATAACGTTGGGCAAATATACGACAGATGAATCTCTGCAAAATCTGATAGCGGCAATTAAAAAAATTGTAGCGAAAAACTAAGCAAAAGCGCTATACTAGCCGTAAAGGGTAATCACCCCTTATGGTACATATATTGAAATACAAAAAATTATTGGTGGTTTTTGTTCTCGCGGTGGGCACGGCGCTGATTAGTGGCGCGGCTTATGCGCAAACGGTCACGCAGGGCTATGGAACCGATATGTCTTTGCAGCGCGGTATGCTCGTTGGCCTAAAAAAAGACGACCCGCGTAAAGTAGAGTCGGTTAACTATGACCAAATCGACCGCGTGCACGGAGTTGTAGTGGGCGCGAATGATTCGGCCGTACTTATTAGCAACGAAACCGAAAAAGTGTTTGTCGCTACTAGTGGCCGGTTTCCGGTACTCGTAAGCGACCAAAACGGCGATGTAAAGATTGGTGACTACATAACCGTATCGGCCATGAGTGGCATTGGCATGAAGTCAAACGACCGAGTTCCAATTGTCATCGGTAAATCTACCGAAAATTTTAGTAGCAAAGACGGAAATATTATTGTTGGCACCGCTAAAATCAAAGATGCTAACGGCAAAGAGCGCGTTGTGAATATCGCGCGTATTACTGTCGACTTGGGCGTTGGTCGCAATCCGTTACAAAAAACTGACGAAAGCTTACCTGCAGCGCTTAAAAGAGCAGGGGAGTTAATTGCGGGCAAGCCGGTTTCGCCAATTCGCGTGTACATTAGTTTGCTTATTTTGGTGGTGTCGGCGGCAATTGCCGGAAGCCTTACGTATAGCGCGGTTAGAAGCGGACTTATAGCCATTGGACGTAACCCTTTGGGCAAGAAGGCGATCATTCGCGGCATGTTTCAGGTGGTTATTATTGCATTAATGGTTTTTATTGCAG
>CAZPLH010000041.1:0-7057 GCA_964587465.1 uncultured Candidatus Saccharibacteria bacterium
CCTTGGAACAGCTCTACCTCTACCTTATTGCTTAATACGCCGTCGTGGGTAGGCACAAACTTAAACGCACAGTGGTTGGCTTGTGCGGCTGCTAAGACGTTTTCGGCAGTACGACTTTCACTGGTAAGTCCTGTCAATAAAACAGTATGTACGTTTAACTTTGTAATGTGCTCAAAAGCCTCTTCAGTTGTTTTGAAGCGCTTGCCCGAAAACGTAATTATGTCCGAACTAGCCACAAGTCCAACTACTTTATAGCCGGTTGTTGCAGCGTTGCCCATGGTATCTATAAAGCTTTGGGCAACTTTACCATCGCCAATAAGCAGTACATTATTTACTCCGTACCCGTAGCGCCATGAAACCATGCGAGCTATACGTAGTACGGTTCGCTCGAGCAGTAAGAACAAAAAGGCGAGTATAAGCCCATACACAGCCACGAGCCGCGCAGGGAAAATGTTGGCTTTTGTAGCAAATTCGTAGGTTATGACTGACATAATACCTAAGCAACTACCAATAAATAGGCCGCCAATTTCGCGCCACCGGTATTCGTAAACACTGCGCCTGTAAAGGCCAAGAAGGGCAAAAATAAGGAGCCAAACTGGTGCTATAAGCGCCCAGATTTTTAAATATTCGACTGCACCAACTTGCGCAATAAGTGGTCGTGGATCTAGCGTGACGCGCATAATGTATGCCGCCGAAAATGCCGCTAAAAGCGCGACAAAGTCGCCCAGCAAGAGTAAAAAGGCATAAGTGACCGATGCGCTACTTTTCATTTGACTTGATTATAACAGGTGTGGGCATGCTTGTGGGGCGCTTGTTGCTACAATAGAGGCAATGTTTAAAACAGCTGACTTGCCCACAAAAATTCTAGGCATAAGTTTTTTAGCCCTTTTGGCGTATTTACCGTTTCACGCCGTCATTAGTACTTGGTTAATAAGTAATTTCGGTAGCGAAGTATTTTTCAAGGGCGCTAAGGAGCTGTTTTTATTTGGATTTATTTTACCGGTAAGCCTGTATGTTTTAGCAAAAGATTCTCAAATATTTAGAAAGCTTTGGTCGAGCGCAATTAATAAGCTAATAGTCGCGTACGTAGCATTAAACTTTATACTTATTTCTGCTAATGGCGCAATTACAAAAAGTGAATTCGCCGGGCTTGTATTTAATATTCGATTTTTTGCGATGTTCTTGCTGGCTCAGTTGTTGGTAATGAAACTCGCGCAAAAACAGTTACAAGAACTAAGCCTACGGTTTGTGCTTTATGGCGGAGCAGTTGTGGCGCTATTTGGAGCATTGCAGGTCTTGGTACTACCAAATGATTTTTTGCGGCATTTTGGCTACGGCCAAAACATTATTCCACCGTATTTTACGATTGATAATAATGAAAACTTTGTGCGGATACTTTCGACGCTACGCGGGCCTAATGCACTTGGAGCGTATTTAGTTTTTTGGCTTCCAATACTGCTTGTGGTGACGAAACGGATGTGGCACGTTGCCGTGAAATACCGCATATGGGCAATTGCAATTTGGGGGGCGAGCCTGATGACAATGTACGCAAGTGGTTCGCGTAGTGCTTGGCTAGGTGCTCTAGTTTCTATTTCGCTCGCAGGACTTTTGCTGGTTAAGCGCGTGACGCGAAAAAAAATACTTATTGGAATGGCCGGAATCGCCGTAGTGGCTAGTATTGTTTTGGCCGCTACATGGAATACCCATTTTGTGCAGACGACCCTATGGCACAACGACCCAAGTGAGTCTAGCGGCATAAACTCAGACAACCAGCGGCAAGAATCGCTGCGGCAATCGGTGGATGCAATTGTTTCTGCGCCACTGGGTAATGGCGTTGGTGCTACGAATATTGCTTCTACTTATGGTTCGAACCCGGTAACTGTTGAAAACTATTATTTACAAGTTGCACAGGAGCTTGGGATTTTAGGGTTACTTTTGTTTATGTCTGTGGCTGCGATGACGGCGCTTGCATTGTGGCGACAGCGTTCACTCGACATAACTGCGGCTTTACTAGCAGGGCTTGCGGGCTTGAGTATTGTAGGTTTGTTGCTGCCAGTTTGGGGTGATGAAACGGTAAGTATGTTGTGGTGGGGAATGGCTGGACTTTGCGTATTTCCGGCAATAAAAAAATCGCGCCGCAAAAGCGACGCGACTAAAAGCAACAAGTAGTGTAATTACTTGGTTGACTTTGCTTTTGCGGTTCCTTCAAGAGCAGTTTCTTCTGCTTCGATTGAAAGACCGCCTGCACCTGATACTACAAAGTTGAACACTAGCGCCAAAATAGCACCTTGAATCCAGCCAAGGAAGTACATAACGACAGGGTAAACTATTACCCAACCGATAACGATAAGTGCGCCAATACCAATGCCAGCTAAAATGCTGTAAGAGTTATTAGCAAAAACACTCACTGTGCTTACTACTGCTGAAAGTAGACCAATAATAAGACCGATTATGGCAAACCAAGTACCAACAAGTCGACCCAAAGAACCTACACCCACCTTGTGTATTACGTATCGTTGCATCACTGCTCCTTTAATTTATATTTTCAATATGAATCTAAATTGACAATATGTCAATATTTATATTAATTTCGTTGCAAAAATAAACACTAGTGGTATGCTAGAAATAGTACGAACAAATTAAAAACATGAATACACAAAAAAAGCGGCGAAAGCTGATAATTCAGTTCGCGGAGTATGTAGTTGCTGGTGGCGCGTGGTTTTGGAGCGCCTACGTGATTACCCTTGTTTTAGACCCATTAATTGGGCTTGGCTGGGCAAATATTATTGGCAACTTAGTTGGCGTGACTATTAATTACTTTTTATCAGTATTGTGGGTATTTAAGACAAAAAATAATAAGCACGCTATGAGTGCATCGTGGAAATACATTGTGTATACGACTCTTAACTTCTTTTTAAGTGCGGCAATGTTAAAGGGGCTGCGCGCTGTTGGCATAGAGCCAGCGATTGGCCAATTTATTTCTGCTGGATTCTTCACTATTTGGAATTACGTTTGGTACAAGCTATGGGTGTTTAAGGACACGCCACACGCAAGGAGAATTCGCCACCATGCCTGAGCAACAACTGGTAGAGCAGCAGCCGGCAACAGTGCGACCCACGAAAAAACAACGGCAAATACTAGAATTTATTGCTGAATTTATTAGCCAACACGGATACAGTCCGAGTTACCGCGAAATTATGAAAAGCCTTAACTATACGTCAGTCGCTACGGTGGCGCTGCATGTAAATAGCCTTATAAAGCGAGGGCATTTAGTTAAGCGCGACCATTCGGCACGGTCATTAGAAGTTGTTGCACTCGAGGCCGAAGAAAAGCCGCTTACCACTAACTACATAAAAATTTCAGAAGAGAAGTGGCTGATTGATGCCGTGGAAGCGCGTTTTGCCAAGTTAGAGCAAGAGCAGCGGCCAGATGAAAGTGAGATTGATAACTTGTACGTGTTGGTTGGAGCTCTCCGCGTATTAGGCATAGAAGGGGCTGCACAAAGTTTCATGCCAAGGTTATCCACACTTAAGGCAAAACAGCAGCAATAAACGCTAAGCATTTATTCAGCTTAGGTGTATAGTGGTAATCATAAAAGGAGTTACACATGGGATTTTTTGCGGAAACCGTTCAGGTTACGACAACATCTATTGACACTACAAGTAGTGCTGGTATGGGTGCAGCGTGGGTTTTGTACCTACTAATTGCAGTTCTTGCGATTGTTGCTTACTGGAAGATCTTTACTAAGGCTGGCGAGGCTGGCTGGAAGTCAATTATTCCTATTTGGAACACGATTGTACTTTTGAAGATTGTTGGCCGCCCATGGTGGTGGATTCTTCTTTTGCTCGTTCCATTTGTGAACTTCATCATAATCATCATTGTTATGCTTGATTTGGGTAAGTCATTCGGCAAAAGCACCGTATTTAGCATTTTTGGTCTAATTATATTTAGCCTTGTTGGCTACTTTATCTTGGGCTTTGGTGACGCAAAATACGTTGGCCCAGCAGCCGGCGGTGCAGCACCTGCAGCTCCAGCAGCAAGCTAATACATAACGTTATAAAAAAATACCACGGTGTAAGCCGTGGTATTTTTATTGGTCGTTAAGCTCTAAGATTCGTCGGAAACTTCTGCTTTAACTTTCTTAGGTGCGGGTGCTTCATTAAATGAGCCCCACGCTTCAAGCGTGTAGTTCGGGTTGCTTTTAACCTGGAAGATTATTCCTACCACGAACAAACCAAGGGTAACGGCAAGCCAAAAGGCTGAGTTATTAATGGTTTGCGCTGCAGTGTTGTAGTCAAATGCATCAAGCTCTATCTTGTTTAGTAGAACAAGCACGCCGCCAATTATAGCAACGGCGCCACCAATGCTGGTAATAGCTATAAGGAAGTATTTTGGCGCATTAAGTACAAGTGCTGCAACGCCAAATACTGCGCCAAGCGCAATACCAATGACCGCGGCCAAAAAGCCCTTACTAAAGCCAAGCATACTTATAAAGCCACTTCCTATCCAATACCCAATAGTTGCGCCGAGTAGTACCACGGCAAGGCTATAGAAAAAGTACGCGAACAAGGCAAAAATAAGCCCGAGTACGAGCCCAAGTAAAATACCTATGGTTGTACCTATGAACTTGTTGCCAAGCGCATCTGCAGCTGCTGATGCGCCAAGCGCAAATCCTGAAAACAGTCCCCATAATGGGATGATAACTCTACCAAACCGGTAGCCCGCGAATAGCAGCACAGCCCCAAGGCCGCCAGCTATAAGCGCAAATAGTAATTCTTTCACTAAAAGAGCCTCCTTTTTATACGTTCATAATACTCTTTTTTACAGAGTACGACGAGAGGAGGCTCTAATTATTAGTTAGTCTTTTTTGTAGTTGTAGACTGCTTGCTTTGTTCGGCTTGTTTTGCCTGAAGCTCAGCCGTGTTAATTATTGGTGCTACGTTAATGATTTGGTTGTTGCTTTCGCGGTAAATGATTGCACGGTCTTTGTATAGCACGAGATAATCGCCTTTTTGCACGTTCTTATAAAAGACTTCATTATTCTTTTTAAGTGCATCTGGGTCCTCGACGCGAGCAATGGTAGGTGCTTCGGTACTTTCAATTAAAATGACACCTTTAACTTCAGCAAGCACACGCTCTGTCTCTTGAGAGTTCTTTTGCTTAATTGCAGAAGCTGGGTCATTTTTTACATTGCGGTATTGCTTGTAAAAGTATGCCGAGCTACCAACGGCCAGTACGAATAGTGCGACAAGCGCGACAATTAACACTGTCTTGTTTGGCTTTGGAGCCTTAATTTTCTTAGAAGTAGACCCTTTTTTTGCCACTTCTTCAGTAGTATCTGTTGCCACGTAATTCCTCCACGGTTTTATCTTAAAACGTTAGCATTAATTATACCTTAGAATGTTAAAAACACTAGCTTCTTATAACTTCCAATAGTCGCAGGTACTGCCAGCTTTGGCCACGATCGCTGAGCTCGCGATTTCAGAGGCAAACCGTACAATTATAGTGCCGTTCGCTGAAGGTTGAATAAACCCAGAAATACGTGCAGTGTTTCCAGCGGTCGTTGCGCTGCTGGCATTAGAAGCCGCAGGAGTATTATATGCGGTTAAGTTATTGAATGTTCTTGTAGTCGCAGTCAGAGAATAATCAGAATCATACGTTAAGTACGTAGTTGCGGGCCCATTAATTGACCATCTTGAGCCTGTGGTTGTGGCGGCAGAAGTGTATCGAATATTGCACTCGAAACCATATTGTACCCCTGAAGTTACGGTAAAGGATAACCCCGTAACATCTGCAATAGTATTTGCGGTGGCATTGTTATTTGTCACATCTGCAGTTAAGACTGTTCGATATCGAGCGATACAGTCTTGCCAACCACCATTTTCGTAGCAGCGAGACTTGTTTGCTGCACCGTTATAATACATACCGCCGTTAACTCCCGTCGGGTCTCCAGCGTTAGATTTGGTATCGAGCACAAGTAGTGTCCCAGTAGTATCTGAAGTAGGGTCGCCAATAAATACTCTATCGGCGGTAGTGTCTATGGAGAACAGATCAATACCGGCTAAATCTTGAATCACGAAGCTCGCCGTATTATCGGCAGAGTTTTTAAACAGGAATGTTCCATTGTCGAGCACTGAAAGGACTGTCGATGACGCATCTTGCACCAAGAAATCACCTGTGCTGTCAAGATTTACTATAAAGTTATTTGCTCCTGTCGCAATTGTTGTGGTTGCGTCGAGTGCGAGTGTGTCTTTTAGCTCAGTAAAGTCAAGTGAGTTTGCTGTTACTTCACTACTGTCGATACTTGTGCCGAATGCGTTATTAAGCGTTACGGTGCCGCCGAGACTAACTGCACCGCCACCCGTAAGCCCGGTGCCTGCAGTTACGGTGAGTGAAGAGTTGGCTAGGTCGCCGTTAGCCACAGAACTATCGACGATGCTAGCGCTATCAATACTTGCAGTATCGACGGTACCATCAAATGCAACAAGGAATTTATTGACCCCGGCCACCTGTAGCTGCAATAAGTTACCACTTGCACCGGTCTTATTAATAAATAGCAGTCCATTAGTGCTTGAATCGGTTTGTGCTGCTGCAACACCTAGTTGGGCAAAGGTATTTGCTGCGACATCGCCTGCAGCTATAGTGCCATTTACTATTTCGCTACTGTCAATGTCGGTGCCGAGCGTGCTGCTAATGACGGTGCCTCCAAAGCTAATGCCCGTTCCTGCAGAATAGGTAGTATCAGTGTCAACATCGGTGCCACAAATCCATGCGGAGCCATTGTACTTAAATATAGCGTTGGTGCCACAGCCATTAGAGGCAAAATCTGCAAATAGCAGGGTGCCATTAGTAATTTCAGTACTATCAATATCGGTGCCAAGGCTGCTGTTAAGCGTCACTGTACCGCCTAGGCTAACCGCGCCACCACCAGTAAGGCCTGTGCCGGCCGTGACGGTAACACTTGAGTTTGCGAGATTAGCATTCGTGATTGTTCCAGCGGCAATGTCGGTGTTGGTAATAGTACCGTTTACGATTTCGCTGCTATCTATATCTACCC
>CAZPLH010000042.1:0-7056 GCA_964587465.1 uncultured Candidatus Saccharibacteria bacterium
ATAAAATCCATTTGATAAAAACTGCGAACCCCGGACCACTACGCCACTCGAGTTAGAAATACCGAGCCCGTACGCCGCATTGCTCCAAAAAACATCGTTCTCGACTAAACTGTTCGCCGCACTCACCAATAACGCCGCTTCAGTATTATTGTTGTATTCGTTTGTTGCGTATTTTCGGAAGCCAATCCCCTTTACATTAGCGGTAGCAGTGAGCGTAAGACCAACCGGCCTTCGAGCTAGCTCAACTGTTGCGCCTGCCGGATTGGTGCCAATTATCATTCGCCTTGCTGCTTTGTCGTAATAAAACTTACCTGCAGTGACTCCACCAGCGCTCGTAACCTCTGTGAGTTCAGTTCCGTTTACAAACACCATTTGCGGGCTCCCAGCAATCGGGTTTGCGTCAGTGGATTTAGCCATATCAAAGTGATTACATGGCCCCTTATTGCCGCCACTGTTAGGAATTTGTGCATCATAAGCGTAGTTATAGTACTGCCCGGCGCAAAACTCGGGTGTATACCAATTATCGATGTACCAGGTACTTCCAGAACTTTGCCACCCACCCACAACATCAGTGCCATCAAGCCAAACTTGTTCACCCGGGTATGCTTGCAACGTAAGTGCTTTAGACACATTTACCATACCGTCGCGGTACGTACCACCTCTGAACACGACAGTTCCGCCACTAGGCGCGAGCGCTATTGCCCGTGCCAGCGTTTTTACGGGCGCACCGCTTGTGCCGCCGTTTGCATCACTTCCACTTGGCGAAATGTAAATTGCACCTGCTGGAATCGCATAATTCGTTGTCGGGATAGTCGGCACTACTGGTGCAGCTTTTGTGCCAGTAGCAGTTTGCTTAACGTTTTTTTGTACAAGCAAGCTATAGCCAAAAGTTGCAGCAGCACCAAAAACCAATGCGACTGCTACAAAAACTAAAGTTGTTTTTTTATTTTTCTGCAAAGTCCTGCCATTAATTTTCTACAATTACGACACCCTTTATTTTGTATGGGTTTAGGTTGTCATGATACGTAAATGTGCCGACAGTATCGTACTGATACGTAAACGAATCGCCGGGTTTTAAAACTTCACCCTTGCCTAAATCTGGCAAACTGGTATTAGTTGGGTATGGGTCTGCAGCAATTTGGTGGTCAACGGAGTCATTATTTTTCCAGACAACTGCTTGACCGACCTTGATTTTAACCGTTCCCGGCATGAGCTCACCTGATTTAATACTTACTTCTGCCGGTGCAACTAATACGACTTTTTCGGTATTCGTTTTTGTAGGGTTCTTAGAAAGATTATTGTTACGAATTACCAAAAGCGCCACAACTGCCGCGCAACATGCAAGCGCTAACACCACATACAGTACTATGTTTCGAGTGCGCGTTTTTTTTGCCTCTTGGGCTAACGCTGCTTGTTGTTCAGGTGTCTGTACATCAGGCTCAATGACTACTCCTCCTGCTGATTCGGGCGCTACTTCTTGAGCTGGTTCATCTTTTTTTGTTCGTGCCATAATCCCCTACCTAATTACCAAAGTTACATTATTCGTTACCCTTGCGCCACTACTTACGCTTACCGTGCTCAATGCGACTTGGTATTTGCGTGATGAGTACCGAACGGTGTAAGTGTCGGGTGTGAGGTTAAAGAGTGCATAGTTACCCTGCGTATTGGTATACGTCGTAAAGCTATTCGTGCCATTGCTTGCCGTTACGCGTACCTTAGCCAGCGTTGCACCGCTCTGATTCTTTACGACACCCTGTATTGCACCCGCAACGACTGCGACTACTGCATTGTACGTTGTAGCGCTTGCTACAGATGATTGGGCGGAACAATTGCCGGCCCCGTCACAAGCAACCACGGTATAGCTGTACGATGTGCCCGCCGCAAGGCCTGAATCACCGAAGCTCGTGCCAGCTGTTGCACTTACCGTACCAACCACCGCTCCGTTTCGGTACACCTTATAACTACTTACCCCAATGTTGTCAGTGCTTGCACTCCAGCCGACGTTTATTTGCGATGAATTTACTGCAGTAGCCGTAACGCCTGCTGGAACAGATGGAGCAGCTGTGTCTGGAGTGGCCGGTGTTGTTGTGGCTACGCTTGCAGACGCAGCGGTATTACCCGCGGCATCGTATGCCAAAATTTGATACGTGTATTTTGTCCCCGGTGCCGTAGTGGTGTCTACATAAGTAGTTGCAGTGGTGCTACCGAGCGTTACGCCGTTACGAAGTACGTAGTAACCGGCAACGGCGGCATTGTCGGTGCTCGCTGTCCAGCTTAACGAAACTTTATTGTAGGCATTTGCAATAACGACTAGGTTAGCCGGCGTAGACGGTGCGGTTGTATCGGCAACCAAACCGAGCGCTTGTGCTGAACCTGCAGACTTATTCCCGGCTGCGTCGAGTGCATAAATGATGTAGGTGTGGCAGTACTTGGTACAGGTAGACTTGTCTGCGGTGGTATCGCTATATGAAGTTGTGGTTGTATAGCCTACGGTGTACCCGCCGTCGCGCGTAACAAGGTACTTTGCAACGCCAACGTTGTCGGTACTGGCGTTCCAGGTGATATCTATTGGCACGCCAACCGCTGGGTCTACCGGCTTAACTACGACATTCGCGGGCACACTTGGAGCCTGAGTGTCGACTGTGGTGTTGCTTACCGTACCGCTCGTAGACGCAATGCCCACATTACCGGCTGCATCGTAGGCCTTCCATTGTATGTTGACTGCTGCGCCATTAGTTAAAGTGGCCGTGTCGACCGTACCGCTAAATGGGCCAGCACTCGCAAGGGTTTGCTTTAAGGTGCCATTTACATACATTTCGCCGCGAACAACGCCACTTGCGTCGGTTGCACTTGCGTTACTGGTTACGACACCGCTCAGTGTGCTATTTGTCGTAGGCGCACTAATTGATACCGCCGGTGCGGTTGTGTCGGCAGTAGTTGTAGTAGTACTTGGCGTATACACCCGAACGTAATCTACTTGGTATTCGGCGTTGGCCTTAGACAGCCCCGACAAGAATATGCCGGTAGTTGAACACGTTGTTGGGTCATTGTTGAGCGGTGCGGCGTAGCTTAGCGAACACTTATTAACATCAGGCAAATACCCTAGCTGACTTTCGGGGTTACCAACATACTTACCGCCAATCGCCATGTTAAGTGCAATGTCCCAAGCGCCATTTTCGTAGCCCGTCGTCCAGCTCGATGCATTGGTGTTGGTATACGTTAACGTCTGTACGTTATCTATGAAAAAGGTAAACTTTACTGCCCCAGCGGTAGCAGGCTCTATTTGCACTGCATAGGTATGCCAAGCGCCGGGAGTACCCTGCACCGGTGTTTCTACAAAAGTAGATTTTTTAGAAACGTTAGAGCCAAGGGTTGCCGGAAAGTGCAGCGTGCTGGTAATTTTACCGGGTTGCTGGTTGTGAAATTCTTCAACAACATCAACTTCGGCGTTCGACGAACCTAACGCATGGCGCAACCAAAACGCTGGCCATAGGCCCTGGCCGTGCGGAACACGTGCGCGCATTTCATACCGGCCATACAATGGGTAGTACCGCTTGGTGCTTGCATCACGCGAGCCCAAAAATGCCGAAGTATACTGGTACGTTCCTGCGCCAGGGCAGGTGTAGGTCTGCTTTTTACCCGTAATTACTAAATTACCGCCAACTACTGCAGCGTTACTTGGTGTATTACATTCTAATTCGTTGTTACCCGAGCCATAGTTATTGTGATACACACCCCAACGCGTTGTGTCGACACTGGTGCCGTTAAACTCATCTGACCAAAACAGGCTATATGTTGTAGCTGCATTGGTAGACGGTACGCCACTATTTTTGTTGTTACCTAAAATAGTAAACCCGCCAATTGCAATAAACGCAAAAATAGCTATAGCACCAAATACGAGTGCCAATTTTTTTATACTCATGTTCATTTTCTTTTCCTTCGCCGTCATGGATTCGTTCCCTCTTTGAATAACCATAAGCAAACTTTTCTATACAATACACCTTTACAACAAAAAAGCACAGTCAAACGACTGTGCTTTTTGTGAAAAAGTACGAAGTATTAGTTAACTTCGCCAAGTGCAAGGCGCGCAAAGCGGCGCACGACAATGTTTTCGCCCAAAATAGCTATGCCTTCTTTTACATACTGCCCAACAGTAATGTCAGGGTTCTTTATGTACGGCTGGTCAAGTAAACATTTTTCTGCGAAGTGCTTTTTAAGCATGCCTTCTACAATTTGAGGCACCATGTTTTCTGGTTTGCCTTCGCCTTTTACCTTTTCGGTAAATTCAGCGGTTGCAGCGGCTTTTGCTTCTTCGTTAATGTCTTCTGCGCTTACGTATTCTGGGTTGCTTGCCGCAATGTGCATTGCGACATCTTTAACTAACTCGGTGAACTTTTCGTTACGAGCAACGAAGTCGGTTTCACAGTTTACTTCTACCAAAACGCCAATACGACCGTCGTGAATGTAGTTACCGATAATACCGGCACGCGCTTCGCGTTCACCGCGCTTTTCGGCTTTGGTCATTCCCTTTTTACGCATAGCTTCAAGCGCCTTGTCAAAGTCGCCGTCGGCTTCTACCAGCGCAACCTTAGCGTCGGTAATACCAACACCAGTAAGTTCGCGTAGTCGCTTAATGGTTTCAAGTGTAATTTCTGCCATGTTTTTATCCTTCCGTGAATTCGGTTGGGCCACCCTTAAAAAGCTGCCCTATTGTTGATTGATACTATTCTTTGTCAGCAGGTTTTGCAGCTTTTTTAGCGTGAGCAGCTTTGCCAGCTTCTACTGCGGCCTTAATGTAGTCAGTAATAAGCGCAACTGTCTTAATGGCGTCGTCGTTACTTGCAATTGGGTACTGCACCTTGCTTGGGTCTGCGTTGGTGTCAACAATTGCAACAACTGGGATACCAAGCTTGGTAGCTTCACGTACGGCATTGTCTTCTTCTAGAATATCGACAACAAACAATGCGCCTGGACGACCGTTCATTTCTTTAATGCCACTAAAGTTGTGGTTCATAAGGTCGATTTCTTCTTGGAAGCGCTGTACTTCGAGCTTGTTGTACTTAGCAGCTAGTTCGCCACTTGCCATTTTAGCTTCGAGGTCTTTTAGGTGCTTTACGCGACCGTTAATGGTGTTGCTGTTGGTAAGCATACCGCCCAACCAACGCTCAACCACGTATGGCTGGCCTGTTGCTTCTGCAGCTTCTTTAAGCACGTCTTTTGCTTGGCGCTTGGTGCCAACAAAAAGAACCTGCTTGCCTTCGGCAACAGTCTTTTCAATGAACTTAACCGCGTCTTCAATCTGATCGACGGTACGTTCTAGGTTAATAATGTGGGTATCACCGCGTTTGCTGTGAATGTTTGCTGCCATTTTTGGATGCCAGCGGCTGGTCTTGTGACCAAAGTGTGCGCCCGCTTCTAGCAAGGCCTTCATATCTACTTGGCTCATAGATATCCTTATCTCCCTTCACTTACTGCTTTTGGAGCCCCGAGTGGGGAGGATATATGCAGTAAGTTGCTTCGTTAATAAATTTGCTCATTCATAATATCAGCTTTACATCTGTTATGCAAGAGCTCCACCCTTGACCAAACACTCGTTTTCAAGTAGTATATACAAGTTATACAAGCATTAACCGTCTGCAGTACTCGCTGCTAACCGGGCTTACACACTAAATAATCGAGTATTTAAGGAATCCAGTGAAAAAAGCTGTACACCCAACCGACTACCGAACAGTCGTATTCGAAGACCTAAACAATGGCTTCAAATTTTTAAGCAAATCAACCGCCAAAAGCGAAGAAACCACCAAGTGGACTGATGGTAACGAGTACCCTGTTATAAAGGTACACATTAGTAGCGCAAGCCACCCATTCTACACCGGTGACGAAAAGCTCATGGACATTGAAGGTCGCGTAGACAAGTTTAAGGCACGCGCCGAAGCTGCCGCTAAGGCTAAAGAGGCTAAGCTTGCTGCAAAGCAAAAGCCAGCTAAGGTTCAAAAAGAAGCCGTTAAGCTCGGCGACAAAAAAGCTGCCTAGCTACCGTTTATTAAACAGCGTGCAACCACTTTGGCCACGCTGTTTTTATTTGGCAAACAATCGTACAATTCTAAGGAACAATTATGAAAGATAAAATTCAGGCACTCCGCACCGAGCTCGAAGGCTTGCAAACGCAAATGCAAGACCCGGCTATTTTTAGTAGCCCCGACTACCCTAAGCTTGCGCGCCGCCAAAAGTACCTAGAAGGCACCATTGCCCTGTTCGATTTGCAGCAAATTCTTACCGACCAACTAGCAGAAGCCCGCGAACTTGCCGGCGGTACCGATGAACTTGCCGAACTTGCCGCATTAGAAGTTGAAGAGCTCGAAATAAAACTTGCACAAACCAGCGAAGAGCTTGACGAAGCCCTAACGCCTAAAGACCCAAACGACGAGCGCGACTGTATTATTGAACTCCGTGCCGGCGCCGGTGGCGACGAAGCCAGCTTATTTGCCGGCGAGCTGTACCGTGCGTATGTACGCTACACCGAAACCCACGACTTTAAGGTAGAACTAATCAGCGAAAGCCCCAGCGAAGTTGGCGGTTATAAAGAAATTATTTTTGGTGTGCGGGGCGAAAACGCCTTTAGAACCTTTAAGTTCGAAGCCGGTGTGCATCGCGTACAGCGCGTACCTGCTACCGAAAGCCAAGGCCGTATTCACACCAGCACCATTACCGTAGCAGTACTGCCAGAAGCCGAAGAAACCGACATAGAAATTAACCCGAACGACCTCCGCATAGATGTTTACCGAAGTGGTGGCCATGGCGGGCAAAGTGTTAACACCACCGACAGCGCCGTGCGTATTACGCACATCCCCAGTGGTTTAGTTGTTACTTGCCAAGACGAAAAATCTCAGATTAAAAACAAAGAAAAAGCCATGAAGGTGCTTCGTTCGCGCTTGCTTGCTCACAAAATAGAAACCGAGCAAAAAGAACTCAGTGATGCTCGCAAAAAACTTATTGGTAGTGGTGACCGTGCCGAAAAAATTCGCACCTATAACTTCCCGCAAGACCGCATTACCG
>CAZPLH010000043.1:0-7049 GCA_964587465.1 uncultured Candidatus Saccharibacteria bacterium
CAACCCCACTTACCTGGATGGCACGGTGGGATGGCATGGCGTATTGGGTAAATAAAGCAAATACAGTGGCGTTCGCATACAAGTTAATTGGCAATGTAGTGATTGTTTTTCCTGACCCAGTTGGTGCCCCAAGAGCAGTTGGGCAAAGCATTCGTCAGTTCGAAGCATTTTGTGCAAAAAATGGCTGGGTTGTTTGTTATTTTTCAGTTCGCGAAAAAACTGCAACCGCACTTGCCGCAAAAGGTTATGCGAAAGCAACGGTTGGTGAAGACTCGGTAATTTATATTAAAGGCCTAGAGTTTACTGGTAAAAAGTGGCAGTCCGTTCGTTCGGCAATTAATGGTGCCGAAAAACGCGGTATTCGCATGGAGGTATTTGCGCTTAAAGATGCGTCAGCCGCAATGCGGCAAAAGCTGCAAGCAATTGCTGAAAGCTGGGTGGCCGATAAATCGCTGCCTGAAATGGGCTTTACATTAGGAACGCTTAAAGAGGCAGAAGACCCCGAAGTGCTCATGCACGTAGCTGTAGATGAGGCTGGTATGGTGCATGGTATGAGTAGCTGGATGCCGGTGTACGAACGCGGTAAAGTCGTAGGTAGAACCATAGATATTATGCAGCGTAGTTTGGACGAAAACGCCGCCCACGGCATTATGGAATATTTAATTGCTAAATCGGCGCTGCGGTTTAAAGAGCAAGGTGAACAATATATAAGCCTTTCTGCGGCACCACTTGCAAATAGCAACGAGCATAAAACATCTATTGAAAAATTAATGCTTATTTTGGGTGAACGGCTCGAGCCATATTATGGCTTTAAAAGCTTATATAACTTTAAAAAGAAGTTTCAGCCAGTCCATTACCCTATTTATTTGTGCTACAAAGATGAAGCGCAGTTGCCGGCAATCACATCGGCGATTGGGCGTGCGTACATGAACGACATGAGCTATGCAGCGGCTCTTGCGAGCATTGCCAAAAAGAAGCTACAAAAGTAGGCGTCTTTCAAAATCTCAATAAAGTTGTATAATACGCAGTTACAGGCAATCGTCTACCGCCCAGGTTCAATCTTGGGCAGAAAGTGAGTGCTCGTGAAAGACTTGACAATCGAGCTCGTCGTGCCAAGCGCAACGCACGAGCTCGACTACTGGTATCTCAGTAGCGGGATCTACACCAAGGACGCGCGCATCAACACGCTCACGTTGCCGTGGTCGGGCATTGGTCCTGATGACCTGAGCCTGCCCGCCGGCAACTTCATCACGTTTGGCCGTATCGGTACCGGCGACAACGCCGACTACCGCATCGGCCGGGCGCGCATCTTCGGCGCCGACCTCGCCAATGGCGAGGGCGGCATCATCACCGCGTGTGGGAACATCTTCGGCTTCAAGCTGACCGAGCAGCTGCAGCGTCTGGAGTCGCTCCGGCAAGAGCTTGGAGACGGAGGTTCGCAGCTCGATCATCTTCGGGTAACCGTCTCCCTGCCGGTCGTCAGCAACACGCTCGTCGCACGGCTTCTGGCCAAGCAGCGCCAACCGGCACCTGCCTGAACCCGCTATGCGTGCGGGCCCTACCAAAGGGCCCGCACGCAGGCAAACAACTATTAATTTATTCGAAATTATTATATAATACTGTCTAGCTGGAAAGCTTATCGCCCCGACTACGAAGGTAGGAACATGGCACCGCAGACAGACAAGTACCGTCTGAGCTACACCCTCACGGAGGGCGCAGGCGGCGTGTGGACGTTGCTCGCCCACGACATAGCGCACTTGACCTACGGGCCAAGAATCGCGCTCCCGCAGTCGAGCGCTTCAACGGCGGAGTTCGAGAAGAGCACCATCCACCTGGTGTCCGACGACGACGTCACGATGCGGCTGAGGATGTTGCAGTTCTCGGCCGACGACTTCTGCAAGAACTACGGCGGCGTGCAGACCCAGATCAAGAAGATCCTGGGCGAGGACGCCACGCGGGAGCTTCTGGCAGCAGAGTTCAACCGCGACAAGGGTGGTTTCGAGCAGTGCTCGCGGACCGTCCAGTTCGCGTCGATCGATGCGGACATCCTTCGGCATCTTGCCGAGGGCGCGAGCATCGATGTCGAGCTCTTCGCCAAGGCGTGCGCGACCATCGCCTGACCAGCACTACGCGTGTGCGGGCCCCAAATCGGGGCCCGCACACGGGAATACACTATGACAAATCAGAATATTTTTAATACTCAAGAGCCGTGCGGCCAAGATGTTGTAAGCGGCAAAGCGCCACTTAACGAAAAACATCTCGTTGGCCCTACTGCTGTTGCGTGCGCGTTTAATACTTGCAGCGCAACGATTGCACTTAATCCGCAGAGCGGGCGTATTATGGGGGGCGTTTGCCTTAAATACGCAAAAAAATCACCGCACGAAGAACATGTTTTGCAAATTGATGATGACAAACCTTTTGTCCCAACGCCAAACACCATGAGCCCTGCAGAACGACAACGGATACGCGAAATAGTTGAAACTTTTGGGAAATACGACTAATGGCACGCGGTGAAGTTGAGTGTACCATTGGCCAACTAGAATCAAATGGTTCGGAAGTCTTTTTGTCTGAACATGCTGACGAATTTATAGCGAATAGCGTGTGGTGCTCAGTGCGGGGCTGTAAATCATCTGCACGGTTTAACCAGAACGGAACAATTGAATCACATGGTTTTTGCAAAAAAGACGGTATTAACCATGGCGGGCGTACAATTGGCCCGAAGTGCAAGTCAAGTCCAGAAGTGTCTGAAGAAACAAGCGAATCAGCAGAACGTACAGAGGCAGCGCAAGCAATAAGTGACAAAGAACAAGATGAATCTAGGTTTTCTGAACGAGCAAAAAGTAGGTTTGAACGAATTGCTTGGGGCATGGGTATTGGCATCATTGCGTTTACCGTTAGGGTGCGACAATAATGCTTTTACGCGTTACTGCCGAAGCAGATGCTTTCACTCGTACTACCGAGACCTTAGCGCATAACTTATCCCGCAAGGCTGTAGTAGAAAGATTGGGCCAAAAAACAACGGCACAGTTTTTGAAATCTTTAGATTTATTAACTTTGGCGAACAAAAGGAACGGGGTTGTTACGCTTACCAAAAAGCAGATAGCCCAAGATGCCATAGCATTCGCGTTTGTGCGGGAGCATGATCGATTAAAGGTCTCTAGCGATTCAATGACCGTGCCTACTACGTATCAACTAGCTCGCTTAAAAAGCCAGGGATTATTTAAAACCGCTGAAGACGTAGGTGCGCAGCTTAATGGCGACGGCAAACCCGTTCATAAAATTACGGTTAAGAAAGTCCACGGTTTGACCGAGTGGCTTGAAGTACCGTTTAAAGATGCCAAGGTTCGCTCTAGGCCGGTTGTCGCTCAAGAGGCCTCGCTTGATTGTGTAGAGGGCAGCATGGTTATGCTGCATGAATTAGCTCATGCAATGCAGTGTATGGCTCATCCGGCTGTGACCGATACTAACCCGTGGGGCTATATGCCGAACCTCGAAGTCGAAGCATACCTGTTTGAGGCAGCGTACATTAAGGGACTTGTTGACGAAGGACTCGTGAGTGGCACAGAAGCAGTATGCAGGCCGCCACTGCAAATACAAGAAGTGTATGAACAATATGGCAGCGAAGAATTTCCAAACCGTCTCACAGCGCAAATGCGCGATAAACTTGCAGAACAAGACCTGCTCGGGCATATTGCTCATTAAGGGCAGAAGTGGCTTGAAAAAACAGATTAAAACACGTATACTTACACCTGTAAATTAATCGTGATGACTAAAAGTCGTTGGCAGGCTTTATAAACCCTTGCCAAAGATGTTACATCACACCAGGAGCAACAAACTATGGCAGACGCCGCAGCCCCACAACAACAGCGAATTCGTATTCGCTTAAAAGCATACGACCACAAAGTAATTGACCAGTCTGCAAAGCAGATTGTAGACACCGCGCTCCGCACGGGTGCAACCATTGCTGGCCCAATTCCACTACCTACCCGTAAAACGGTATACACCGTGGTAAAAAGCCCACACGTGTACAAAAAAGGTCGCGAACAGTTCGAAATGCGCGTACACAAGCGCCTTATTGACATTAGCAACCCAACTCCTAAGACAATTGACAGTCTTATGAACCTCAGCCTACCTGCAGGCTGTGACGCCGAAATAAAAATGTAGGCTTTGGCCTGCCTCACAAGGTGTAATTACAAGCCGCCCGAAAGGGCGGTTTTTAAATTGCAAGGTATCGGCGCAAGAGGAGCGTGGTTTATCTTCAAAAATATGTTATAATATATAAAATTTCAAGGATAAGTTTTGTGAGTAAGTATTTTGGCCCCGGTTTTGAAGCTCGTGTTTTTAGCCCGCATGGCGTAGAAGCTTTGAGTGCCCGAATAAAAGAAAGCCTTTCTGTTAGTGGCCTAATTCGTGAAGAAATGGTGGCCGGTTCGGGGCTGTCGCTCGTAAACTCAATTCGTAGACTCAAAAATGTGGTTGAGCCCATAGACAGGTCGACCGGTGCGCCGGTGTATGAGCATGGAGCCTATGGGCGGTCTTTTTTGAATGGTGGCGTTATGGCCGTAGCTGCGCTGCGCCAATATGCGTCCGCAAAAGAGCTAGATCTTCTCGCAAACTACAGGGCTCCGGAATATGAACCCGAAGAAGGTGATGATGCTCTTGAAGTAAAGGCGCTCAATGCAAACATAATTTTAGACATTGGGCAAAGAGGCTATAGAATTGCTGAAGTGTATGAATCACTTTTCGAAGTTATAGAAGCAGAAGTCGCAGTAGATGCGCGATTAATAAACGCTGCAAGAGCGGGTTTTGGGTATCCTTTTTACGTTGCGAATATGTTTATTGAAGGCTATAAGGCAAGTGCAATGCTTGAAGCAGAAAAGCAGCTTGATGCGGGAAGTTTTGAGTGGGACGAAGGCTTAAGCCGACTATTGAGTGAGTAGCTTTGCTAAAGTTGCCTAAAAACCGTACAGTTAGTACATAAACAAAGGGTTTGTATGCTTAAGCTCGTGTACTCGTTATTTTTAGGGTTACTTATAGTTATTTTTATTTCGGTCGGTATAAGCACGTTTTACGAGCAGCCCAAGACCCCGGAATACCCCGTAACATACGAAAGTGGGCCAAGCGGACCATCGCTGCGCGAACAAGAGGTCCAAAAAGATTTTGATGTTAAGCAAAAAGAATGGACCAAAAAGAACGAGGTTTATAGCCGAAATGTGGCAGTAGTGGCCGCAGTTTTAGCAATTTTACTTATTGGTCTTAGCATTTGGTTACACCCTAAGCTAGACGTCATTACCGACGGCATAATGTTCGGTGGTGTATTCACGCTCATTTACGCTATAATTTTGAGCTTTCAAGCGAATAACGAAAAGTTCACCTTTGGCGTGGTAAGCGTCGGGCTTGCAACAGCGTTTGTCCTTGGCTATGTACGTTTTATAAAAAGTTCTGCTGCGGCCCAGACGAAAAAGGCCAAAACGGCTTAGGCCGAAACTGCTGCGACTAACATAGCCACACTAATAAGTAGCGGTAGGGTAGCGTAGAATATGACCATCCAGCGCAAAGGGTGCTTTGTTTTTTGAGCTAGAAACTTTGTAAGTAGCCAGCCAAGTATAAGCACGGTGAACAGTCCAAAAACTGAATATACCGTGACAAATGTAACTGCCTCTGCAGTTTTGCCAAGCAGCGCAACAAGTACGCACATAATAAATGGGCTAAAAACTGCGCCAATAACAATTTGGTAGGCGTTTGCTTCGGTTAATTTCATTACTAAATGGTAGCACTTTACTCCGGCAAAAGACTAAACGAATGAGTATTTTGTGAGAGCCCCGTCTGGGCGACCGCAGTGTATGCGGCGCCCAAGACGGGATTTGCCCCCTGATGGCTCACCAGTCGTGGATGTACGGAGCCAGGCGGTGCATCATGGCGGCGCAGTCGCGCTCGTTGATGACCAGACGGTTGCGGACGTACAGCCTCACCAGACGCTCGGTGACGTTGATCTTGCCGTCGACTTCACCGTCGACTTCACGTCGAATGACGGCGACGAACGATGCGGTCGGGTCTGCCTGAACGGTCTCGATGCCGTCGGGGCAGGTGCTGATGAGGTCCAGCGCGTGGTCGGCGAACGCGAACTCGGTCTCCTTGCCGCCCACCGCATCGAGCGGCGTGCGGTCGAGCTTGATGGTGATGACGCCGATGTTGCGAACCTCGATTCGAACACCAATCTCCCGTTGGCGACGTCGAAGCTCTCTGTAGCTCGGCACGTCAATTGCGATAGCGGTCATGCATTAACCTCCACAGGGGCGCTTGCAGGGTGCAAGGCTAACAATTATACAACAATTCCCACAAATATACAATAAATCACTAGGCAAACTTGTATACAAACATGCCGGCAATGCCTAGCGCCCACAAAATCCAGAAAAAGGTGTCAGCGCCATGACTTATGGCGCGTTCTAAGCCCCGGTGCAGCTTTGGCGAAAGGGGTAAATCGGCACTGTTTATGCGGAGCCACGCCCAGTTAAGGCCAATGACGCCACCGTAGCAAAATATGCAGAAAATACACAACGCTCCGATGCTAAAGGCGCTTTGCTGCAAGTACCATGCGCCAAAACCTAAAAAGAAAAGGGCAAAAAAATGCATGGTAAGTCGCAGCATTTTACCAATTTGCGCAGTTGCACCGGCAAGCCCGACGCCAAGCGTAACAGCAAAAAATGCAAGACACATAATTGAGTTACTAAACCCAAATACTGAAGACTGCCAAGCATCAAATACACTCGTACAACTAAATACGCTGTTTATGTCGCATGTCAGTGGGCTGGTAGGGTGCAGGGCATACTGAATGCGCTCGACTGTTTGTATAAATGCAGCAAGTCCGCCAATACTCGCGCTGAGTATTATGGTTAGCCAAAGGTATTTTGTTGGAGTGATGTGTTTCATACTTTTAGCGTACGCCTAAATGAACTTGTTATCTGTGAGCTGCATCACATTGACAAATTAGAAAAATCTTTTACAATACTACTACGCAGCGCCGTCGGTGCTGGCTTCCCCTACAGGAG
>CAZPLH010000044.1:0-2046 GCA_964587465.1 uncultured Candidatus Saccharibacteria bacterium
ATATTACAAAGTCCGACGACACCATTTTGGCAAATATGAACAGAGGCGGGCGATACGATTTAAAGCAATCATTAAAAAAAGGTCTTGAATTCAAAGAACTCTCTGGCGCAGAAGCAGCAAAAAAATTCGATACTTTTTATGCAATTTTAGAAGAAACAGCAACGCGTGATGGGTTTCGGGCAAATCCTAAAATTAATTACGTGCGTATGCTCGAATCGCTCGGTGATTCAGTAAGCTTGTACGCTGCATATAGCGACGACGAGCCCGTATCGTGGGCAATTGTTACACAGTATGCGGGTAAGGGTGTGTATTATTACGCTGCAGGCAATGCGCTGGGGCGTAAATTAGGTGCGGCATATGGCTTACAGCTCTTCATCATGCAATCGCTCCGTGCAAAAGGACTTAGTGAATACGATATGATGGGGGTCGCAAGCCCAGATTACCCAAGCTACGCGAGCGTGACAGGGTTTAAAAAGAAGTTTTCTTCAAACGTCGTAGATATACATAAAACGTTTGATATTCCCCTAAGTCCAAAATACGCAGTTATAAAGTATGCCAAGAAACTAAAGGAAGCGGTGCGAAAATAATGTTTGTAGATAAAGTACAAGTTTCGGTAAAAGCAGGCGACGGTGGCGACGGTGTCGTGAGCTTTCGGCACGAAATTTATGTTGATAGGGGCGGCCCAGACGGCGGTGACGGCGGTAAAGGTGGCAATGTTGTATTAGTTGCAAGCCGCAACCAAGACACGCTTGCAGCGTTTCGTTATAACAAAAGTATTATTGCCGAAAATGGGGTCAATGGCTCTAAGCAAAAAAAGCGCGGGCGCAGTGCAGAAGATTTAATTGTGCCGCTACCGGTAGGTACAGTTGTGTTTGATTTAGAAGGAAACCAAGTCGCCGATTTAACTGCAGACAACCAGCAGGTTGTTATTGCTGCGGGTGGTAAAGGCGGCTTTGGTAACGCGCACTTTATTTCTTCGGTGCGCCAAGCACCAAAAATAGCCGAAAAGGGCGAAAAAGGCGAAGAAATGGAGCTTGTTTTCGAGCTTCGCATGCTTGCAGATGTTGGCCTAGTCGGCCTACCAAACGCGGGCAAAAGTTCATTCTTAACTGCTGTTAGTAATGCACGCCCCGATGTTGCCGACTATCCGTTTACGACATTAACACCGCATTTAGGTGTAGTAGACGTTGGGGGTGACTCGCTACTCATTGCTGATATACCAGGGCTAATTGAAGGTGCTAGCGAAGGCAAAGGCCTTGGTGATGAGTTTTTACGACACGTTTCGCGGTGCAGTGTTTTACTACATCTTATAGATGTAACGAATGATGAAATAGCCGAAAATTATAAGACCATTCGCGCAGAACTAAAAGCCTACAGTAAAGAAATCGCTGCTAAACCGGAAATTATCGCACTTACGAAAACCGATCAACTTACGCCAGATATCGTAGCAATGCAGCTTGCTGCGCTTTCTGTGGTTGCACCAAAAAAATCAAAGCAGTTTGCAATTTCTTCCTACGCCAAAAAAGGGCTCGACGACTTACTTTTTGAAATTAAAAAAATTGTTGCCGCCCAAAAGAAAAAAGAAGCGAAAGCTGAAGCTGACGCACAAAGTGGCTTACCAGTCATTACAATTACGCAAAAACCAGATAGCTGGAAGACGGTCCGACGCGACGAAAAGAATTTTGTCGTTACTGGACATAAAATTGAAAAATTTGCCCACCGTACCGACTTTAGTAATGAGCACGGAGTACAACGCTTACGTGATATTTTGAAAAAGATGGGTATTATGAATAGTTTGCGTAAGCTCGGCATCAATCCCGATGACAACATAATCATTGGAGATCCTAAAATTGGCTCTCTCAAATATTGATAGTTTACGTACGCGGCTCCACAAAGTAAGTAACGAGTGGCAAAACACTGACGGAAAGTCGATTTTATACGTTATGAGCCGTGATCAACGTGTTGCCGACAATCACGCGCTTATAGCTGCTCAAAAACATGCGCTCGAATTACGGCTGCCGCTAGCAGTTGTTTTTTGTTTATACC
>CAZPLH010000044.1:2146-6950 GCA_964587465.1 uncultured Candidatus Saccharibacteria bacterium
CAATTAAAAATCTTGCTGAAAAAATACACGAAGTAGTTGCTAAAATTCCTGCCAACAATACGAGCCTAGCTATTAAAAGTGGCGAAACATCTGCGAAATCCGCCCTCGATTTTTTTGTCCAAAATAAGTTAGCTGGCTATGCAGAACGCCGAAACAATCCGGCCCTAGACGGGCTCAGTGAATTAAGTCCGTATTTGCACTTTGGTCAGCTAAGCGCACTACGGGTCGCGCTTACATTGTATGAAGCGGTAGCTAATGACGCATCGCTGCAAACCGATGCCGATGCGCTTATTGAAGAGCTTGTTGTCCGCAAAGAACTTAGCGATAATTATTGTTACTATAACCGTAACTACGATTCATTGCGCGGAGCAGCAGACTGGGCTTTGGCAACACTCGAAAAGCACTCGCAAGACACGCGTGAATTTATATACACCAAAGAGCAGCTCGAGCATGCAGCAACGCATGATGAGGCCTGGAACGCAGCACAACGGCAGCTTACTAGAACGGGTAAAATGCACGGTTACATGCGCATGTACTGGGCTAAAAAAGTACTCGAATGGTCGGCTTCGCCTGCAGAAGCGCACCAAATACTTATGTACTTGAATGATTTTTATTCCATTGACGGTGGAGACCCGAACGGCTACGTAGGAATCTTATGGAGTATAGCTGGCCTTCATGACCGTCCGTGGGGCGAGCGTCTAGTGTATGGCACAATTCGAAGCATGGTATTTGCCGGCTTAAAACGCAAGTTCGATGTAGCGGCCTACATAGAACAAAATACCCATTAACCTTGGGCATTTGCTATGCTTAAAGGCATAGTGGCACATACCTTTTATTTTTACGATTTAGAAACCAGTGGCTTCAGTGCGCGCGACGCGCGAATAATGCAGTTCGCTGGGCAGCGCACTGACGAAAATTTACGGCCAATTGGTGAGCCGCACAACATTTTAATTAAAATCACTCCCGATGTTTTACCCGACCCGCAAGCAATTCTCGTTACCGAAATTACACCGCAGAAAACATTGCAAGACGGCATAACCGAAGCAGAGTTTTTAAAAGTGTTTCATAGTGAAATCGCAACACCGCAAACAATTTTTGTTGGGTTTAACAGCGTGCGTTTCGACGACGAATTCATTCGCTTTACAAATTATCGGAACTTTTATGACGCCTATGAATGGCAATGGCAAGATGGTAGAAGCCGCTGGGACATAATGGATTTGAGTCGCATTACTCGAGCGCTGCGCCCAGAGGGTATAAACTGGCCATTTGGGCCCGATGGCAGACCGGTAAATAGGCTCGAGCCAATTGCAGCTCTGAATAATATAGAGCACGAGCACGCGCACGATGCATTAAGTGATGTTATGGCTACCATTGCGGTTGCGAAGCTCATAAAAGACAAGCAGCCAAAACTTTTTGATTTTATGCTTTCAATGCGTGACAAAAAAGAGGTACAAAAAATCACCGGGTCTGGTCAGCCGTTTGTGTACTGTAGCGGTCGGTATAGTTCTGAATTCGAAAAAACGACCGTCGTCACAAGTGTTGCGTTGCATCCCACGCAGGCAGGTAGCGTGTATGTGTATGATTTGCGCGTTGACCCGACCCCATTTCTAGAAATGAAACCCGAAGAACTTGCAGAGCTACTAAAAAAGTGGAAGTTCGAAGAGGGCGAGTTGCGCTTACCGGTAAAGCAACTGCAGTTTAATAAATGTCCAGCAGTTGCACCCATCCAAGTGCTCGATGTAGGCGACACTAAAGAGCGCCTTAAAATTAATGACGTCGTTATTTCTGAAAATCTTGCAAAACTTCGCGCCAGCAAAGACTTTGGCGATAAGTTGCAAGAAGCAGTCCGTATGAACGAAAAACTCAAACAGGCAAGTTTAATAACAGACGTTCAAGATGTTGATGCTCAACTATATGATGGATTCTTTGGTGATGGCGATAAAGCCAAAATAGCAAAGGTCCGAAGCTTAGACGAGAACGGGCTCGCTGACCTACATCTCGATTTTAGCGACGACAGACTCAAGCAATTACTATTGTTGTATAAGGCTCGCCAATTTCCAAAAAGCTTATCGGAAACTGAACAGGCTGCATGGGAAGAATACAGAACACGGCGATTATTCGCGGGTGAACAAGAAAGTCGCTATGCTAAATACCTGCAAAAAATTCAAGAACTATCTGTAATGCCTAATACAACAGATTCGCAGCGCTACATCTTAGAAGAATTAAGTCTGTATGCGCAAAGTATTGCGCCTTACGCTGATTAAAGACTAATACGGTCGATGCGGGTGAGGTACTGACGGGCACGAATCTTTTTAAGCGTCCCAAAAGAAACTTTTGTAAGAAGCCAGTAGAAAAAGGCGGCCCAAAAGCCAACAATGAACCAGTTAAAGGTTATCGCTATGTCGGTGCCTGGAATTATGCCCAAAAGCAAGAACTGGTTAACCGCAGTTTCAATGCCGTTCGTAGGAATAAACGCAAACACTCGGTGAAGTGCGTACGCGCCAGCTAAGAAAAATAAGGTATACCACATAAGAATTATTTAGTTGGCTGTAATATACTATAAAATTAACAAAAAAGCAATAGTATTGTTTGGTATTATTTTCGCTTAAGCTTGGTGAGCCTGTCGCGGTTGTACAAAAAATCAACAACTGCCATTGCAGTGAGCGCAAAGGCTATACCGTACCAAATGTAGCTGTCTTTAGTAACGATTATGTAGGCGGCTATAGACGCAAATGTCAGCACTAAAATGTCATGGAGTAACTGAACCGTCTTATTTTCTGGGAAGATAAAATCAAGAATTTTTAGCCCATTCACTTTAATGTAATCAAGAATTCTCTTTGCCCAATGGTTATGAATAGAAAGTAGCCCAAGCCCGGCCAGTATAAGGGGAATGCCGCCTGGGCCGGGGAGCCAGCCCAAAAGAAGACCAAGCAAAATAAGGCCGTAGCCAGCAATATCTACACCAAATCTTTTTAGCTTTTTTCGCATAGACTCATTATACGTTTAAAATGTGCCCATACATAAATGGTCCCCGTGCGCACACTAGAAAAAATTCAATTTTTGTGCTAGCGTTATAGGTTGAGATGTCTGAGGTAATTAGAGTACAAGGTGCCCGCGAGCACAACTTAAAAAACGTCACCGTAGAAATACCGCGTAATAAGTTGGTGGTCATTACGGGGTTGTCAGGTTCGGGTAAATCGAGCCTTGCTTTCGATACCATTTATGCCGAAGGACAACGACGGTACGTCGAAAGCCTAAGCAGTTATGCGCGACAATTTTTGGGCCTTATGGAAAAACCCGATGTTGATCAAATCGACGGTCTTAGTCCGGCAATTTCAATCGACCAAAAATCTACCAGTCGTAATCCTCGTTCAACGGTTGCCACTGTTACCGAAATTTATGACTACTTGCGTTTGTTGTATGCCCGCATTGGTGTGCCACATTGTCCGGTATGTGGCAAAACCGTGACCAGGCAAACCCCAACCGTTATTGTCGACCAAGTTTCTAAAGACTTTAAAGACGCACGTATTATGGTGCTGGCACCAGTAGTAATCGACAAAAAGGGTGCATTCGAGCACATCCCAGAACAGTTTGCCCGTGCTGGATTTGCCCGTGCCCGTGTTGATGGTGTTGTGTATGCACTCGACGAATTTCCTGAGCTAGACAAAGCAAAAAAGCATCGTATCGAAATTGTTATTGACCGTGTTGTGGCTAACGAAGAATCTGCCGGCCGGCTTAGCCAGTCTATCGAACAAGCGCTTGAGCTTGCCGATGGCCGTCTTATTGTGCAAAACGCCGATACTTCAGCAGAGCAGTCGTTTTCATTGTTGTACGCTTGTATCGACCATCCAGACATTAGCATTCCTGAGCTAGAGCCACGAAGCTTTAGCTTTAATTCACCACACGGTGCTTGCCCGGTTTGTACGGGCCTTGGTAATCGACTCGAAGTTGACCCAGAGCTTGTTATCCCTAATGGGCGCCTTACTATTGCCGAAGGCGCCATTCGCCCGTGGAACCGTATTCGGGTAGATAGTTGGTACTTGAAAAAAGTCGAAGTCATGGCAGAAGCCAATGGCTTTAGCATTCACGTACCAACCGGCCAGCTAACCGACGCACAAATAGAGCAGGTACTGTATGGCACAGGTGAAAAAATCTATACCGTACCACTTGGGGGTGGTCGCAGCTTTGACACCACGTTTGAAGGCGTTATCCCGAACCTTGAGCGTCGCTACAAAGAAACCGAAAGTGACTTTATTCGTCGCGACATAGAAAAGTTCATGCAAGAGCGCCCATGTCATGCGTGCCAAGGCAAGCGACTCAAGCCTGAAGTGCTGGCAATTACCGTTAACGACATGGCTATTACCGACATTTGCGAACTTTCAATTGATGACGCGGTAGACTTTTTCAGAATCTTAAAGCTTAATGAAGTTGATGCAAAAATTGCGCAGCAAATTCTAAAAGAAATTAACGCGCGTCTAACGTTCTTACAAGACGTTGGTTTAAACTACTTGAGCCTTTCGCGTGGGGCAACCACGCTAAGTGGTGGTGAAGCGCAGCGTATTCGCCTTGCGACGCAAATTGGTTCGGGGCTTATGGGCGTATTGTACGTACTCGACGAACCGTCAATTGGGCTTCATCAACGCGATAACGACCGGCTTATTGGTACGCTTAAGCGCCTTCGCGATTTAGGCAACAGCGTTATTGTAGTCGAGCATGACGAAGATACTATTCGCACTGCAGACTACTTGCTGGACATTGGGCCAGGCGCAGGTATCCACGGTGGTGAAATTGTAGCCGAAGGCAC
>CAZPLH010000045.1:0-6246 GCA_964587465.1 uncultured Candidatus Saccharibacteria bacterium
AGTTTGGATTGCCAATGCACCACTGTTGAGTACGCTAAATACTGCAGTGCCGCTCTTTTGAAGTGTCAGTATGTTGCCCGAAGCACCAGTCTTATTAATAAAGAGACTTGGGTTAGTAGTTGCATCGGTTTGTGCAGCAGCTGCGCCAATAAGCGCAAATCCACACAGAGTGCTATTGCGCAAACAAACAGTGCCTGCTTCGTCTGGCAAGCTAATTGCGCGGCTAGCAGTTAGGGTACTTGTACCAAGTACGCTCGTAAATCCATTGGACGCGGTACCGTCATTAAGGGTGAGCGCACCAGCAGTCGGTGTCGCGGTATCTGTGCCCAGTACAATGTTTGCTTCGAATGTCTTAAGCCCAGTAAAGCTTTGCGTCCCCGTAAGAAGTGCGACATTGGTGCTTAGGCGAGCATCGGCAATAGTACCGCTCGAAACGTTTGTACCGTTAAGCGTTGTAAGTGCGCCGCCATTAAGCGCCGGAAGCGCGCCGGTGCCATCAAGCAATACAAGCTGACTTGCACCGTTAAAGGTGTTACCCTTAAGCGTTACGTTAGTGCTCAAACGAGCATCTGCGACAGTACCGCTACTTATATTAGTACCGTTAATGCTGGTAATTGCAGCGCCATTCAAGGCTGGTAATGCGCCGGTGCCATCAAGTAATACGAGCTGGCTCGCACCATTGAAGGTGTTACCCTTTAGTGTAACGTTTGTGCTCAAGCGAGCATCGGCGATAGTACCGCTACTTATATTAGTACCGTTAATTGAAGTAAGCGCTGCCGCGTTGAGTGCAGGTAGCGCACCAGTACCACTAAGTTGTACAAGCTGACTGTTGCCGTTAAAGGTGTTGCCTAGGAGTGTTACGTTTGTTGAGAGTCGCGCGTCGGCTACGGTGCCGGTGGTAATGTTCGAGCCATTAAGCGCGGTGAGTGCGCCACCGTTAAGGGCTGGGAGTGCGCCGGTGCCAGTTAGCTGTACTAGACCGTTATTACCGTTAAATGTGTTACCGGCGAGCGTTACGTTAGTGCTGAGGCGTGCATCAGCTACAGTACCGGTACTTATGTTAGAGCCATTGATTGCGGTAAGGTTTGCAGCGTTCAATGCAGGGAGCGCGCCCGTACCGTTCAACTGTACAAGCTGGCTAATTCCATTGAAGGTGTTACCCGCAACGGTTACGTTTGTGCTCAAGCGAGCATCCGCGACTGTACCACTACTTATATTAGATGCATTGAGCGTGGTTAACGCACTACCGTTCAACGCTGGTAATGCGCCCGTACCGCTAAGCTGTACTAATTGGCTGTTGCCGTTGAAAGTATTACCAAGCAAAGTAACGTTGGTGCTTAGGCGAGCATCGGCAACCGTACCGCTACTTATATTAGAGCCATTCAAACTTGTAAGGTTTGCACCACTCAATATAGGCAACAATCCACCTGCGGTTAATTGCACGAGCTGGCTGTTACCATTAAAGGTATTACCAGCAACTGTTACGTTTGTAGAAAGCAATGAATCGGCGACCTTGCCGCCTGCATCAAGTTTAAGCAGCTGATTAACTCCATTAAACGTATTGCCAGAAAGCGTTACGTTCGCGCTGAGGCGCGCGTCAGCGACGGTGCCGCTAGCAATGTTTGAGCCGTTGATGCTGGTAATAGCAGCACCGTTAAGTGCTGGAAGTGCGCCGGTGCCATCAAGAAGAACTAACTGGCTAATGCCGTTAAAGGTATTGCCCTTTAGGGTTACATTTGTGCTCAAGCGAGTATCGGCAACCGTACCGCTACTTATATTAGTACCGTTAATTGAAGTAAGTGCTGCTGCGTTGATTGCTGGGAGTGCACCCGTACCGCTAAGTTGTACAAGTTGGTTGTTGCCATTGAAGGTATTGCCAAGAAGTGTCACGTTCGTTGAAAGTCGTGCATCAGCTACGGTGCCGGTGGTAATGTTCGAGCCATTAAGCGCGGTGAGTGCGCCACCGTTAAGGGCTGGGAGTGCGCCGGTGCCAGTTAGCTGTACTAGACCGTTATTACCGTTAAATGTGTTACCGGCGAGCGTTACGTTAGTGCTGAGGCGTGCATCAGCTACAGTACCGGTACTTATGTTAGAGCCATTGATTGCGGTAAGGTTTGCAGCGTTCAATGCAGGGAGCGCGCCCGTACCGTTCAACTGTACAAGCTGGCTAATTCCATTGAAGGTGTTACCCGCAACGGTTACGTTTGTGCTCAAGCGAGCATCCGCGACTGTACCACTACTTATATTAGATGCATTGAGCGTGGTTAACGCACTACCGTTCAACGCTGGTAATGCGCCCGTACCGCTAAGCTGTACTAATTGGCTGTTGCCGTTGAAAGTATTACCAAGCAAAGTAACGTTGGTGCTTAGGCGAGCATCGGCAACCGTACCGCTACTTATATTAGAGCCATTCAAACTTGTAAGGTTTGCACCACTCAATATAGGCAACAATCCACCTGCGGTTAATTGCACGAGCTGGCTGTTACCATTAAAGGTATTACCAGCAACTGTTACGTTTGTAGAAAGCAATGAATCGGCGACCTTGCCGCCTGCATCAAGTTTAAGCAGCTGATTAACTCCATTAAACGTATTGCCAGAAAGTGTTACGTTTGACGAAAGTCGGGCATCAGCTACGGTGCCGCTTGCAATGTTTGAACCATTAATGCTGGTAATTGCAGCGCCATTCAAGGCTGGAAGTGCGCCGGTGCCGTCGAGTAATACAAGCTGACTTGCACCATTGAAGGTGTTGCCCGCCACTGTTACGTTCGTGCTGAGGCGAGCGTCGGCGAGTGTGCCACTACTAATGTTTGAGGCGTTTAAGCCGGTCAAAGCAGCACCGTTAATATTTGTTAGATTGCTAGCGTCGAGTGCTGGTAGTTTGCCGGCACCATCAAGCTGAACAAGCTGATTTGCGCCATTGAAGGTGTTGCCAAGGAGCGTTACGTTCGTTGAAAGTCGCGCATCGGCAACCATACCGGTGGTAATGTTCGAGCCATTGAGTGTCGTGAGCGCAGCACCGTTCAATGCAGGTAATGCGCCGGTGCCGTCGAGTTGGACAAGCTGATTAACTCCGTTAAAGGTATTTCCTTGAACAGTTACATTAGCGCTTAGGCTTGCATCAGCTATTGAACCACTGGAAATTTGCGAGCCATCAATGTTCGTAAGTCCAGAAGCATCACCAGTTATCGCTGTTGCGTTTACTGTACCGTTAACAACAACACTTCCACCGGTGCCAGGGTTAAGCTCAATGTTGCCGGTCGTTCGCGAAATGAGCCCGTCGCTAATGGTTGTGCTGCCAGCCCCAATTACGACACCGCCAAGGAAGTAACCCTGGAAGAAGCGGTTGGCTTGCGTGGTGTAGTCGGTGCTGGTTGCACCAATATTTTGCACAGTGTACTTAGTGACTGCCGCGCCTGCGTCGTAACTGACTGCAGGTGAAACAGTAAGGTTCACCGTACCAGCGCCGCTGACAATTCTAGTGTAGTAATCTTGGCCGGCGTTATTGATGAAAATAACATCGTTATTCGCAAATGCACCCGCAGCCGTCAATGTAACTGCAGTGACGTTTGTACGAGCCGGTGCAGCTGTTGTACCGGTCGTAACGGTCGCGACGCCTCCAGCTACGAGGTTTCCGTTAAGTGTCGTCTGACCATCAACTCGCAAGGTTCCGGTGGTGCCCAAATTGCCGCTTGCGTCTACCTGTAACGCATCGGCTGTTCCTACGGTAAACAGCGCTGCCGGCGTAGAGTCACCCACGCCCACGTTACCGTTAGCGAGAACCGTAAGTTTAGTGGTTCCGTTTGTTATAAAGTTCAGCGCTTGGCTATCGTTAGTCCCCAAAAACGCTGCTGCGCCGAAGCTATTACCGTTTTGAATAAACGCTTGTGCGGTTCCATTTGCGCCTACCGCTCGTGTTGCGAGCACCGAGCTTCCGGCTAAAATTGTCGAATTAGCAGCATTTGCAGTATTCTGCGCCCACTGTAGCTGAACAGTGCCAGCGGTTGCGCCGTTCGTTACCGTACCGATAACTTCGTAAAAATCATTGGCGGTGTTACCTGCGACAAGCCCGGTTGAGGCTCCACAAGCTAAGTTGCTGATAGAAGTAGCACCCTCTGGGTCGCTGTAGCCAATTTGACAAGTCGCGCCTGCAGGGGCTGTTACGGCGAACTTAAAGTCAGGTGCTGCGTTAGCGTTACCGTAAATCAAATACCTGAAAGTCCACGTTTCATTTGCACCGATTGCAAAGAATAATTCGTCGTCATTTTGCAAAGCCGCCGTCGCATTGACGGCGCTATTCTGAACTTCGCTAACAAGCTTAACCTTGTTGATAATTGGATTGCCCAGGGCCGAACCTCCGAGCGATGTCCAGGCGGACCCGTTATAACCTTCGAAGACCGCGCCCGTCCACCTAATGGTGCCCGCCGTAGTTGAGGTGCTATTCCCGACCGTTATGCCGGCGGCGGCCCTAACATCACCCGCTTTGCTGACCGTAAACGAATCTGTGCCGTTGCCTTGTAGCTGTAATAAATTACCGGCACCAGTTTGGTTGATGCTAATTGCCGTATTTGCCGAGTTAACGCCTTGTATTGAGCCCGGGGCTAATTGCGCCAGTTGACTTGCGCTAATAGTGCTCGAGCCGTTTGTGAGCGCGTCTGCCTGGCCGCTCCGGAAGCTGTATGGAACTGCTGTGACCTTCATGCGGGTTGGACCCATTTCGCCGTCGCCATTGACGTTCATGGTCAGCCACTGCTCTTGGCTCCAGTCGACAGTGCCGGGAAATGCCGCAACCGAGCCAAGGCTCGCACTAACGTAACCATTCTTGGCGGTTAGGCTCTGTGTTTCTGTCCAGCTAGCCGTTCCACCAGTCGAAACGTTGTACAGCTTAAACTCAACTGAAACGGCTCCGTCGGGAATGACAGCGCCGTTTGCTTGAAGAATGCGAGATTGGAAGTTAATGGTGCTGTTTACGGCAGCTTGCGCGTCACGCGCGTATAAGAGTGTGCCTGCGACCCCAGTTACAAAAACAACAAAAAACAGGGCAAGAACCATAGAGGCCCCTTTCCCTGTTATAAACGAGAGTATGCGCAAAAGCGCATTCGCAGTAGTTCGCATTTTTGTTGTTGTTTTGTTTTTGTTTTAGCTCGCCTCTGTTAGTTGGACAGAAAACGCGCCTTTTTGTTGGATTTTTTGAACTTGTCGCAGTTGTTGTTTTTGTTTTTGATAAGTTCACCCCTATAGTACCCCCGTTTAGTTCATAAACGCAAGCACTTTATCCCTAAAATGACCCCTGTTGTACACAACCATTTAAGACTAGTATTATACAGCTATATTATTCGTTTCATCGGTTTTACTCTGTTAAACGTACTGCTAGTACTATACGGCTAGTTATATAATTCAGCTCTGTTCCAGCTATTGTACGACGTGCCCTGCTCTGCTCTTAGCTGGAACTACTTTAATGAATTGAAGTAGTCTGTCCAGGCCTTATTATCTATTTTTGTCTCTGATTTCATGAAAACTAGTAAGTCACCCCTGTAACCTACAAGTGACTGTGGCCCTTTTGCGGAGGTGCCTAAGTATGCCGACCCGTTATCGACCTGAAGTACTGTGTTGGCAGCGAACTGTTCAGCTACCTTTTTCACGTTATCGCCTATATTTGGCTTAAAATTGGCTGGAATTGGCTGCATACTGACCGTAATTTCGTAGCCATTCAGCTTGTCGGTGAAGCTCGCAACCTTTTTAGAGGGGTCATACTGAATTTTTTGACTGGTTGTGTCAGTAATATCGCCATTAGGTGTCACAGTTTGAAAATCTGGAACTGCAGACTTTGTGTCTCCCTGAACACTCGCCTGCTTTTTAGGGCTATTGTGGCTTATTGCGCCCCAGGTAATCACCAGTGCCGGCACCGCAACGAGTGCTGCGCTTACATAAGCCCACTTAGGGGCATGTTTTAGGGCTCGGCCAACACGTTTTGCGTGCTTTTTAGGTGCTTTCGGCAACGAGACCTTAGGCATGGTAACCGAAATGGCAATTTCCGCTTTGGCGGCATCATTGGCAGGAACTGGGGTCCCCGAGCTTGGCTGATTACGGTATAACCCGTGGGCTTGGCTCGCTGGCTTCGCCGGAATATCAAGACTTTTAGGCGTAATTACTACTGGTTGTGTGCTTGCTACAGAAGCTTGTTTTTTCTTTTTCTGAGCCTTTTTAAGCAGCCGCTTGCTGAGTTTAGGCTTAGGGGCAGTTTTAGCT
>CAZPLH010000045.1:6256-6542 GCA_964587465.1 uncultured Candidatus Saccharibacteria bacterium
CTCATACTCTTCTGTGGCGCGAATTTTTTTTTGAGTTGACCAAACGACACCAATATCACTATCGGTATGAGTGGCTGGGCGCATGCTGCCATCGGGCATGCGCACAAGTTTAATAGGCTGCTTTTTGTCTTCCTCGCTCATTTACTACTATTATACTAGATTTAACGCGTAAGCGTTTATTGCTATACTAAGCTACTGAATGGGAAAGAAACGTCTACTTATGAGCGTGGGGGCCGTGATAGCACTGCTTGTTTTGTGCATCGGCGCTTACACTCTTGGTAAAAAC
>CAZPLH010000046.1:0-2631 GCA_964587465.1 uncultured Candidatus Saccharibacteria bacterium
GAGGCAGAGGACAAACTATTTGGTCCACTTAGTTTAAAGCAATTTATTTTTGCAGGTACGGCTGGCCTTATGGCGTTTTTTGCTTTTATGATTGCTACCCGAGTTTCGCCGTTTGCGGCAATACCACTCATTCCGTTTATTTTGGTACCTGGCATTTTAGCCGCACCACTTGGACGTGACCAACCAACAGAAGTCTGGCTCGCGGCACAAATTCGCTTCTTTTTAAAGCCTCGTCGCCGCGTATGGGACCAGTCGGGCCTAAAAGAGCTTGTGACCATTACGGTGCCAAAAAAGCTCGAGCACGTATATACAGACGGCTTAACCCAACAACAAGTTCGTAGCAGACTTAACGCGCTCGCAAACACCGTAGACAGCCGCGGTTGGGTTGTTAAGCATTCTGCGCTCAATATGGCCATGGAGCCTGCGTACGATACACCAGCAAGCGACCGACTTATAGACCCGGTAAATCTGCCGCAAAACGTACCCGATTTTAACATTACTAACGCCGACGATATTTTAGACGCAACCGCGAACCCAACTGCGCAACACTTCGAAGAGCTCGTGCAGGCAAGTAGCCAAAACCAAAAAAATGCCGCTATTGCCCGCATGCAGCAAGCACGCACAAATACCGCCCAAGCACAGCCACCGGTTGATTATTCGTTTATAGATTCACCAGCCCCCGCTGTGCCGGCAGGGCAGACTGTTTTTGCCGCCGACCCAGTAGTAAGCCCGGGCCAACAAACCCAGCAAAACAACACGTTAGTCAGCGATACTCCCGATGAAGGTGATGCAGAAAAAGCCCTCCTTACTAAAATTCATGAAGAAAAAGAAGCCGAAAAACACCTACGAAACCCTCACCACAAAACCATAAAAACACCCGAAGAGCTGGCCCAAGAAGCTGCTGAAAAGAAAAAAGCCGAGTTCGCCAAAGCACAAGCGGTGACACCTCCGCCAAACCCTGTTAATATAGAACTTGCAAAGAATGCGCCCGATTTAAAGATTTCGACAATTGCAGGCATGGCAAAAAAGAAGGTCTCTGCAACCGAAGGCGAAATACGCATTCAGCACTAGGGTGGAAAAGTGCCGCCATTTATTGCGGTACACGTAAGTAGTTAATGGATCCAAATACACAGCAAAACTATCCGAACCAACCTGGCTACCCAGGTCAAGCACCGGCGCAACCTTACGCGCAAGGAGTGCCTCAGGGCGCGTATCCTCCTCAGCAACCAGGTTTTGGCCAGATGCCACCGATCGGGCCGGCACAGCCACAAGCAGTGGCGCCTAAAAGCAACCCGAACAGTACCCAAAACACCTTACTAATTAGTGAAATTCGCGACGGTATTGTCATAATGAACGACGGCTCATTTAGAAGTGTTGTCATGGTCAAAAGCATTAACTTCGACCTTATGAGCCCGCAAGAGCGCGAAGGAGTAGAATTTGCCTACCAAGGCTTCCTAAACTCTTTGTATTTTCCAATTCAGATTTCGGTGCGCTCTGCACGCGTTGATCTTGGGCCTTACCTAGACAAGCTCGACAAAATCCGCTCCGAACACGACAACATGCTACTAGCAATGCTCATGGAAGACTACATTGCCTACATGGATAATCTAGCGCAACAAACAAACATTATGGACAAGCGATTTTACGTTGTTATTCCGTATTTCCCTACGGTCGATACTCAAAAAGCAGTACAAGCAAGCAAAAGCTTCTTCGGTAATGCTTTTGGTAAAAAAGAGCAGCTCGTAACCATAAATGAAGCGGAGCTTGAAGCCGCAAAGACCGAACTGCGCAACCGTGTACAGTCGGTTCTTAATGGTCTTTTGCAGTGTGGCGTACAAGGTTTACCACTCGATACACAAGAACTAATAGAGCTCTACTACGACTCATACAACCCCGACACTGCCACCCGCCAACAGCTTAAAAATTTTGACGACCTAACGGCACCGGTCGTAACGAAAGGTGTCGGTCAGGCATATCAACCGAACCTCGACAGGGAGCTCGGCTAATGGCATTCGGCAAAAAGAATCAGCCGTTAGATCCGGTGTTGCTTGCAGAGCAACAACGTATGCGCGAACAGCAAGAAGTGCACGAAGCATTTCAAAAGGGTGTTACTGCACTCCGTGACTTTATTGCCCCTAGTAGCATTGAATTCAGTAGTAGCTTCTTCCAAATAGGCACCCGCTATGCCCGCACCTACTATGTCTATGGGTATCCACGTCAGATTTATACCGGCTGGTTAAGTGGCCTTGTTAACATCGACGAAATTATGGATATGTCCATTTACGTCTATCCGGTAGAAAGCCAAGTTGTACTTGAAAACCTTCGTAAAAAGGTTGGTCAGCTAGAAGCAGGGCTACAAATAGATGCCGAAAAAGGCCGCGTGCGCGACCCAGCAAAACAAGCGGCAATTATTGACGCCGAAGAAATGCGAGACAAGCTACAAGTAGGCGAAGAACGGTTCTTTAGGTTTGGTTTGTACTTTACTGTCTATGCATCGTCTATGGATGAGCTAGAGTTCGTAAGCCATAAAATTGAATCAATGCTTGGCCAGCAACTTGTATATTCAAAGCCAGCCAGCGCTCAGCAGGAGCAGGGACTTAACAGCACCATTCCGCAGTTTATGGACCAGTT
>CAZPLH010000046.1:2731-6522 GCA_964587465.1 uncultured Candidatus Saccharibacteria bacterium
ACCGAAGTATTCGTACTAGACCCAGAAAACGAATATCAGCGACTGTGCGAAGCCGTCGGAGGCGCATACGTTAAGCTTAGCCTTAATTCGCCAACCCGTATTAATCCGTTCGACTTACCGCAGGTTGTCGACAGCGATGAAGCCGACAATGCACTGCGCAGCAACCTTATAACGCTTCATGGTCTATTTCGCCTTATGATGGGTGGCGCACAAGCACAAATGCAAGGAGCAACTACGCAAAGCGCACCAGCACTTAATCCGGTTGAAGAATCAGATCTAGACGCAGCCCTTATTGAAACGTATGCCAAAGCGGGTATAACCAACGACCCACTTACACATACATCACCTCCGCCAACAATTAGCGACCTGTACGACACACTTTTGCACATGGGTGGCACGGGCCCACAACTTGCCCAACGACTTCGTAAGTACACTACTGGCACATTTGCGGGCGTCTTCAGTCAGCAAAGCAACATAGACATTAACAACCCGTTTGTGGTGTTTAATATTCGCGACCTAGAAGACGAACTTCGCCCCGTTGCCATGTACATTGTGTTGAACTTTATTTGGAACAAAACCAAAAGTGACAAGCGTAAACGAATTTTGGCCATTGATGAAGCGTGGCAGTTTATGAAATACGAGGACAGCGCCAGCTTTATTTTTAGTCTTGCTAAGCGTGCCCGTAAATATAACTTGGGGATTACCACCATTACGCAAGATGTTGAAGACTTTATGGGGTCCCGTATGGGCCGCGCCATTGTGGCAAACGCAAGTATGCAAATACTCTTAAAGCAATCTCCATCGGCTGTAGATGTTCTTGCTGACGTCTTTAAACTTACCAGCGAAGAGCGCAAGCGTCTCAGCCAGTTCCCAGTAGGGCAAGGCTTGTTCTTCGCCGGCCAAAACCACGTACATATTCAAATTGCTGCAAGTCCGAACGAAACCACGCTTATTACAACAAACCCTGATCAAGTAAAAGCAATAGAACAACAAGGGCAAATACCGCTAAACGGCCAAGCTACGGGCGAAATTAACTACCGTTAATTGCAAAAAATTAACTTCGTTATATAATCACCTTATATAAGGAGTTATATATGGCCGAACAAGACCGCTCGAATAAATTTTTTGATTATTTACGTCAGCGGCGCACGGCAATTGGCATTATAGCCGGTGGACTTGCCTTGACTGCATGTAGTTCAAGTGGCAGCCCCGAAAGTCCAAATACGACAAGTGCGCGTCCAAGCGCAAGTAAAACTGCTTCTTCATCTGCTCCAACCCCCGCTACAAGTCCAAGCAAAACCAAAGAAGCTCCTACGTTCAGGTCACCCATACCTATTGATATCGCCAAAGACATTTACATGGCTAATGCCACAAAAAGTAATGGGTCGGCCATAATCGTCGCAGCGGTCGAAAAGCCCGAAATGCTCGCGAAAATAGGTGCTTGTCGCCCAGAGCTTGAAGCCGCAACAGAAGTAAATTTAGGCTTTGCTAATTACGTTCAGGAATACATCGATTCTGGTAAGCTCGACGGTGCTCAAGACGTAAAAGCACAGGCTGAAGATTCGCGCGATTTTGCATTTGCAACAGCAAGTATTTACGAACATATTGTTGCGACCGGTAAAACAGATGACATGCCGTGCGGAGATGGTTCGTTCGCCAATAAAACAATTAGCTCAGGTGGCGCAAAACTCCAAGCACAGCTATTCCCGTATTCGCCCTCACCCATAAGCGTAAGCCTTGCAGGCCTTGCCGCAAAAAATGTTTGTAGCCCTGCGGACGTCGCGAAACAATGGAAGAAACTCACCCCCAGCTACGAAGGATTTGCAGGCAGCAGCGATGCCTTAACTGCATTATTAGGTAGCGTGACGCTCAAGTCTGGCAAACAATCAGTCAAAATTATGTCAGAACTTCTTAAGCAACAAGGCGACATTTGCTAGGCTTTAATTAGCATAACAAAAATGGTATAATTACCCCTGAAAACAACAGGGGTAATTTTGTGTCGGTTTACGACGATGAAAATAAAGATTTAGACGATTTATCTCCACAAGAAATAGAAAATCTTGAGCAAGAGTATAGCTCGCCAAAAGACGAAGCCGAGGATCGAGCTGTTGAGTCTGGCGCTAACCCCGAAAATCTCGAAAACCACGCCATGGGCCGCAAACTGCGAACACGTAGCCAGGCAATGGAAGACGCCGAATCTAAAAAGCTTGAAAATAAAATTGGTGATTCTTTTGATGCCGCCAAAAAAGCTGACGGCGACCTGTACAACCCAGCAGGAAACATTAATAAGATTAACGCCATACTTTCAGCCGACCCGCGTAAACGAACAGGCATACTAGCTGGTTTTGGCGCTGCACTAATAGCGATATTTATTGGTGTTGGTACTTTTATGGGCTTCTTAGGTACTTTCAAGTTAGACCATATGCTTCAAAACATAGAAGCTCGCTCTTTTGTTCGCTACCAGGTAGCTATGGACGGTCGTTCTACAAAATGGATAGAAGCCTACATGCAGCTTCGCATGGCTGAAATCGAAGACCCAAATGGCATTTCTACATCTGGCAGAGACCAAGATAATTTACTTTTTAGAGCAAATCGTGTGGACACCAATAGCCCTACAACTGACTGGTATCGCACTATGCGTACCTCTAAGTTCGAGCAAGACCTTGCCGAGAAGCAGGGTATTAAATTTACCAGTGTCGCCGTGCGCCAGCCTAACGGCACCATAAAAATGCGTCCCGGTGTTATTACCATTAATGACAAGCCTATTACGTTCGACCTTACACCTGACGAAATTAAATCTATTGAAAACGTAGACGTAAACAAGCTAAACGGTCGTTTAAAGTCGTTCGTAGACGTAAAGGTTATGACTAATGACAAAGAAGCACGCATAGCCATTAAAAAAGCTGTTAACGAAAATACCAAATCTTGGCAAGTCATTAAACGTCGACAAATACGAAAAAACATTCAGAACATGACCGGTGTGCGCGACTGGCGTTTCTTTGAAAAAACCCGCGACAAAATTGACGAAAAGAAAATAGATATGCGCAACAAAATTATTATGAAAGCGCTGCCCGAAAGCACTAAGTCAGGCAAGTTTATCCAGTGTTTGTTTGGCATTACCGAATGCCGTTCTTCTAGCGACCCACTTAATGCCGAAAATCGCACAACCACAGCCACCACAACCGGCGAAAAGAAGAGTAATGGGCGAGATCAAACAAACGGAGACCCGATTTCAAACGAAATTACCGACGACGCTTTAAATGCGGCAGAAGAAGGCCTAACAAACGCAGTCGGTGAAGATATAGCCCAAGCAAGTATAAAAGCAGCGATTATTAAGCAGCTTCTTTCGAAGCTTAATGCAGTGACGGGCGTTGCATCCATAATTGATACACTTTCAAAAATCGACCAGTCAATCAACAGTGGTTCGCTTGTAAAAATGGTTACCGTAGCCAAGGGTACGCAAGCTATGGGCTTGTACACTACCTACAACATCGCCCGCGACCAAATACGTACCGGTGAAGTGACAACTAAAGAAGTTAACTTATTTATGAAAACGCTCAATAACGCCTCGAACAGCGAAGGCTGGGCAACCGTAATCGCACCGTCGGCAAACGCAGTAAAAGCAGAGGGTTTCACAGCAGCTAAAAACAAAGAAGAATACTGCAGCCCACTGCACCAAGCAGAAATGCAAAAGCCCGAGAACCAAGCTGCAGCAAATAAAGAGTTTGGCTATATGTGCGATTCTCTAAAAATTGGTGGTTCCGATAATGCAGCCAGCAATATAACTACTT
>CAZPLH010000047.1:0-6369 GCA_964587465.1 uncultured Candidatus Saccharibacteria bacterium
CAGAATCTGCAATGGTGTAGTTGCCGTTGCCGTTGTCGGTGATGACGATGTTGGCGGAGCCGCTCGAAATAACAGCCGTAGAAGATAGCACGCCACTGGCAACGGCCAACCCGCGCCCTACCGTTAATGCGCCGGCTTGGCCGCCTACACTGGTAACTCCTGCGTTAGAAATAGTCGTACCACTCAGACTAATGCCGGTGCCCGCAGCAAACAACACGTTACCAGTTTGCCCTTGAACTGAATTTACCCCTACGGCTGTTTGCGTAGGTAGGTTTGCGCTTAACAAGCCGTTAGCCAAGGTTAGGCTTGGGCCAAGGCGAATATCACCACTAAAGCCATTAATGCTTTTAACCGTGTTACCAGTGCTAGAAACTTCGCGGAACTCCGTGCCCGTGTAGTAGAACACACTGCCGGAATTTTTATCGAAATACACCTGCCCTGCTTGGGCATCTTTTGGCTGCTCGCTTGGCGTTAACACTAGTGCGCCATTAACTTTAACAATGCCGTTAATGTCTAATTGGCCAACCTGCGCAAGACCTAACACTGATTCTGAGGTTATGTTGTCGAGCGGTACCGAAGCGACGGCATAGCTAGACTTTGCTTCAGTAACTTCGCTTTTTTGATTGGCCCTAATTGCGTACCCAGAAAAACCTAAAATGCCAAACGACATTACCGCCGCTAAGCTTACAAGACCAAAGCGCTTCCAGTTGAAGCCAACTTTTAACGCCTGGGCAGCCAGTGCATCGCGCGTGACTTTTGTCTCTGGGTCAACAACTTCAAGAGCCACCGCTTCGGGGAGCGATGCCGTCTGTTGACGAATAGATTCAAGCAGCTGCGGATCTTGCATGTTATTTTTTGGTTTTGTCCTTAAAGGCTGCGGGCCAGGACTATTTGTTTGAAGGTTTTATTTTTTAATACTTCCCTTATATTTTCGCGTAAATACCACAGGGGTACAACAGATTTGAATACTAAAAGTAACCATTTTTATAGCCTACTTTTAGTAAATTTTAAGTGTTCTAAACGATGTATAAATTAGTACGAAAATGTAAAAGCACACCTTAGCAGCTAGAATTTAGCCTTTCTCATCTGTTTTTTAGCGAATATTTACGTTGCTAAATTATCAACACTCGCTAAAACAAGCTTAAGGTTATCCACAAGTACTAGGCTCTTACTTAGGTACATTTCTCCACTTTGCTGCCAAAGTGGCCAAACCACTCTTTACGTTAATCGACCGTCATTCTCGAGACCAGCCACCCGCATCGATATACCTTACTCTAACCGTCCATTTACCACTTTTGGCCGCAAAAGTGGTGCAAAACTCCCGGGCGCTCCAGCTTACCAGGCATAAGACCCAGTCAAGACTGACACTGCCTGCGGAACTCCCTTACGGTCGGCCCAGCTTCTATTACTTAGGAATAGCTGGGCAAGTCCTCGGCTTAACCGTTGTCAGCTTGACGGTCTTATCCTGAAGGCTGTAGCATGCCCAAACCCATGTAGCCTCCACTAGAAGGATTACTAATTTCATAGTCCCATAATTACTGTCTGGCCGAAATTAGGCCAGATTCCATGCAGTCTATGGGGTCTGGGGCATGCAGCCAAACCCTGGATAAGATCGGTGGAAGCTACAGCTTATAATCAAAAAGGTGTTAAGCCCTTGCATCCCAAGTAACTAAGCAAGGGTGAGTTCTTTTTGCAGTTGTAGGCTTTTACCAGAGCTTAAGCCAAGGTTTTGTTGCGCCCCAGTGGTTTGCTCAACTTTGCCATTCAAAGTTGAAGAATGTGCCTATATGTAGCTCTACTATTGAACAATGAAGTACGTAAAGGTGTAGGTTTGACCGGCAGTTGGTGCGTTGTCGGTTAGAATACTGAAGCCGTTAGCAGTTGCCGTACTTGCATCGTAGTATGCACCCACCTTAGTGCTGTCGCGGTTTGCTGGGGTAAATACAACTCGTGGCTTTGCGCCAAAGGCAGTGTCGAAGGTAATGTTTGCTAGTTCGTCTGCTGTGGTGTTAGTGCCAGCTACAACCGTAATGGTACCACTGGTGTCGTTACCGACTACGGTTGCACTTGCGCCTGTACCTGCACCCACACCAGCGCTAATGGTTGGTGCGTTACCGGCGGTAATAATCTTACCGTTTACCGTAATGTTAGCAACACTTATGTTCTGAACAGTTAGGTTGCCCGTAAATACTGCATCGCCCGTAACAGTTAAGTCAGTAAGAGTGGTGGCGCCACTAACGTTTAGATCAGTGCCTACGCTCATATTACCGGTTACCACTGCGTTTCCAGATATGCTTAAGCCAGTGCCCTGTACTTCAGTGTTCATCGGAGCAGTGTAGTACTGAGGCTTAACTAATACCTCAATAACGCCAGAGTTTCCGCTCAAACTAGTCATCGCGTGCCCAACAATATATCCAGAGCCAATTAGCTTAGCGCCCTCGCCCTCTACTGCGGAGGCGGTTATCGGATCACCGACTGAAATCTGACCGTTGCTATTATTGACTTTGAGTTTTAGCTGGCCTGTTAGACCCACGGTTACATGCGATGCTTCATAATCCAAAGTACATTGATCAACGCTTGCTTCAGGACACTCAGGTCCATTACCCAAGAATCCAGGAGAAACAGAGACAACACCAATTACTCTATTGTTTGCTAGAGATGACTTAATGGCCGCCTTGCCGTTCGTACTGCTTTGCGAAACTAGTTCATAAGCAGCTGGCTTGTTGTTCAAGTCAGTTTCAAAGTATTCAGCATAGTCGGCACCCGTAGTACCGTACACAACGGCACTAGCCGCGCCCCTAATACTACCCTGCACGACGCCAGCACCCGCAAAGCTAACAAATGCGTTTGTAGCAGCACGCGATGCGTTGGCAACACCTAAGTTAATAAGTAGTCCGTCAGCGGTATTCGCAGTGTTTGCATTATTTATACGAGCAACCCAGTCCGCAGATTGATTACCAAATGCCGCTAAGGTATAAACGGCACTTGGGGCAGTACCAATACCTAAGTTACCTGTTATGCTCATGTTCGTTGAAACATCAACTTCAGGGGTGGCAGTGTCTACAGTAAACAAGCTCGTACCTAGTGCATTCTGGACATCAAAAGCTGTGGCAGAATTAGCCGCATTCTTAAATGTCGCGTAGCCTTGGTTTGTAATTGTAAGCACGTTGTTACCGGCGCCCCTAGTAAGCGCCAAGAAGTTACTATTAGCAGAGCCTGCCGTAGCTGTGTTGTTTATGCGTAGCGTATCTATACCCGTCGTTGCGGTATCAACAAATAACTTAGCGCCACTTATTGCACCGTTACCAATACCTACTCGTTGAGCAGAAGTATCTGCCACGAATAGCGTTTGAGCACCACTGGCAAGGATCTGGAATGCAGTTGCAGAGTCAGTTGAGTTTTGGAATTTTACTGCACCAGTCGCACTTACAGAAAGCACAGTTGTAGGGGTACTGGTTTGCAGTTGCAAAAGGTCCGCAGTTTGCGAGCCAACGCCACGGATTATCGCACCGACGTTTCCGGCGGCTCCCGTACTTATTGACGCAGCAACGTTGCCAAAATTAGTTGAGCCAGCTACAAATAACTTACCTGTTGCGCCGAATCCGCTTACAACAGTTCCCGTATTGTCTTGTATTTGAATTGCATTCACTGTAGGTGATGCAGCTGCTTGAACAACCAACCCTACTCTTGTACTGGTTGTTGAGGTAATGATTACCTCTGCACTTGCCACGGCAGTCCACGGCGTATTTACATTAAGTGGATTACCCGGTGCAGTTGCCCCAGTTTGAATTCCAACGTTACCCGAGCTTGCAATTCTGAATAAGTTTGTACCAGCGCTATCCTGGGCCACAATTAAGTCGCCTGTTTGGCTAGCAACACCCTGAACAAGCAAGCCCTTGTTGGCTGCGGCACGGGTTGAAATAGCTGCTCGGAATGATGAATCAGCGGTTGTGAGTGTATTTATTGATAGCTGGTTACCGGGGGTTATAGTACCAATACCGACAACGTTTGTGCCACCAGGCTGCAATAATACATTGCCCGCAAAGTTACCAGCACCCGCACCTGCACCTGCTAAGCCACCCTGGATAGTTACATCACCACCACGTCCGTTCGTAGAACCTGCAGGCGCATTACCACCATTACCGGCACTAAATATTAGGTCACCACCGCGGCCACCAGTTTGACCAGTAGTACCAGTAGTGTTTCCACCCGTACCGCCGTTAACGACAAAACCATTAGTGTACGTAGTACCGTTGCCAGCTACGGCTGCAGGCTGCGTTGGCTGGAAGTTGAACGTACCAGAGGTAGTAACGCGTAATCCATTTGTACTTGTTATATTTCCGTCAGAGTAAATCGTAGAGCCCGAACCGGTTACAATACCGCCCAAGAAGTAACCCTGGAAGAAGCGGTTACCCTGAGTAGTAAAGTCGCTTGCGGTTGCGCCAATGCTTTGCGTGGTGTATTCGGTAACGGTTCGGCCTGCTTCAAACGTAATTGCGGGGCTAACAGTTAGGGTTGCCGTACCCGCACCACTTACGATACGGGTGTAGTAGTCTTGGCCGACGTTATCAATGAAAATAATGTCGTTGTTAGCAAATGCAGCCACTGTGCCAGTTAGGGTAAGCGTGGTTGTGTCGGTGCCCGTGCCAGTGGTAGTGCCAGTGTTGGCGGTTGCAACTCCATTAGCTTTTAAGTAACCATTTGCGGTGATGTCTGCAGTTGCACTGCCGAGTGAAATACTTGTAGCGGTCGTGCCACCAATGGTTAGCGTACCTGCGGCAGCTGTATCAAGCGAAGTTGCTTTTAGGTTTGCAGCAATAATGGTGCCAGTCATGTTAATGTTGCCTGTTTGTGCAGTACCTGGAGTTGCGCTTTGGTTAAGTACGTAGCCGGTGCCTGCAGTAGAACAGTTTTGGGTAGTGGTACAAATGCTGTACGTACCCGCTGAAGCGCCTGCGGGTAATTGGTAGATAACCGTACCGGCGGTGCTTGGTGCCGCAAATGCTAGTTGCGTAGTGCCGGTTGCGTTAATTGCACTAAGTGTAGTAGATGCACCACCCTGGATAGTTACCGTAGGAGATGTACCTGCACTTGCGCGACCGATACCAATGGCTCCAGAGGCAGTGGTACCAATGTTAATTGTGCCCTGAGTACCACCTGTTGCTGCTCCGGCGTTAAGGCTAATCGATCCTGTGTTACCTGCTGCTGTTGTACCTGTTTGAATCGTAATTGAGCCGGAATCGCCTGAAGTAGTGCTGTTACCAGTGCGTAGTGACGCAGCGCCAGAGTTAGAAGTTGCACCACTTACATCACCAGACTGAACTGTTAGTGCGTTCGATGCGGTGCTAGCAGCGGTTTGCCCAAAGGTAGCAAAGTTAGTACCACCAAACTGAATGTTACCGTTAGATTGCTGGCGGTAAATATCTGCCGATCCAGCACCAGGAGAGAATATTTCTACATAGTTCGTACTGTAACCGGTAAATCCAAGGATTCGCAAGCCAACGCGTGTTGCCGAGTTAGGGCTAAGCTCTAGCTGGCCACCACCGGCGCCAGCAGTGTAGCTACCAATTTGTACTCGGTCATTTGCAGTGTCTACGTTTAGAATCTTACCACCACCAGAGTCCTTAACTTCGAAGCCACTACCTGAGTTTGTAGCATTCTGGAATAATACCGAACCGTTAGCGGTAAAGTTGTTGTTGCTGGTAACTGTTGTTGCGCCAGTTATATTTACCGCTGCCGTGTTGGTGTCTACGCTCAATACTGGCGTCGAAGCAGCATTTTGTACCTGGAAGAAGCCTGCAGTATCATTTGATGCTTGCGGTTTTGCGATTACTGCACCAGCAGCACCGGTACCAGCCTTAGCACCTGGCACTAATGTAATATTTCCACCGGCGTTATTGCCACCACCTGCATCGCCGGCTTTAATGGTAGTGAAGCCACCAGCACCGTTTGATCCACCGGTTCCACCTTGGAAAACGAATGTTCCACCAGCACCTGTGCCGTTACCAATTCCGGCGCGAAGAGTAAGGTTATTGCCAGCCGTATTTGCAGTTGATTGATTTGCGACTGTAAGGAACCTCGCAGCACCGTCGGTAAAGGTAAGATCGCCTGTTAGTTTGGTTGACTGCTGTAGGTTAATCAAGCCTGTCGAGCCTGCGTTGATGTTTACGGTATTGGCAACATTGCTTGCGTTACCAATGGTTACGGCACCCGTAGAAGTACCCGTGTTAATGGTGGTATTGAAGTTGCTTGAGTCGTTGAGCGAGATCGCTGCGCCTGAAACGGTTGCACCAGCTTGACCGGTGAGGAGAGCGCTAAAGGTCTTAGCACCAGCGAAGGTTTGCGCGATGGTAGAGACAACACCACCAT
>CAZPLH010000048.1:0-6161 GCA_964587465.1 uncultured Candidatus Saccharibacteria bacterium
GGATTTACCAGCGTTCTTGGCACAAGCACCTTAACAGCCAGCCGAGCTATTAGCCTACCAGACGAGGCGGGCACCGTTTGTCTACGCAACAGCACGCTGTGTGGATTCGCCCTTATTGGTGCGGCAGCTGCTCAAACAGATGCATCGACTAACCCAAGCCTCTTTATTAATAAGACAGGTGCTACGGGTAACATCTTGACACTGCAAGATAACGGTACGACAGTATTCAGCGTTCTTAATAACGGTGCACTCGCTATTCAAACGACTGCTACCAACGCTGTTAATGTTAAAAACGCTGGTGGCACCGACTACTTTAATGTAGATACAAGTGGTGGCATTGTTCGGATTGGGTCTGCAACCTCTGACGCCGTAGCAACATTCTTGGTACTCGATACCTACAACACTGCCGCAGATCCTGCTGGCGGAGTAAACGGGGCAATGTATTACAACGGCGCTACAAATAAATCGCGTTGTTTCCAGGGTGGTATATGGCAAGACTGTATAACTGCATCTAACCGCAACAAAGCCGCCAACCAGACGGTTACGAACAGCGCTGCATTTACAAATGACACAGCGCTTACATACGCTATGGCTGCAAACTCAGCCTATAAGATCGATGCAACCATTAATTACTCAACCACAAGCGCCGCTGCCGACTTCAAGTACACCTTTACCATTCCTGCGGGCGCAACAATTTACTTGGCAACCGATGCAGACACTGCCGCTACCACGCGAACAATATGTAATATTACAGCGAGCGGTCAAACCTGTGCGCTTGCGAATACAGCAGGCTTTAGGGGCATTATCCACGTAACCGGTATTATTACAACTGCTGCCACTGCAGGTAACGTACAGTTCCAGTTTGCACAAAATACCGCAACAGCAGGTCAAAGCGTCACTGTCTACACTGGCAGCGTACTGCAAGTGACGAAGACCAACCAATAATAGTAAGCGTTTTGCGTAAGACGACTATAAATGATACCCTTGTAGCAAAGGGAAAATACAAAAGATATGGCACGCATCATAGCGGTACTCAATCAAAAGGGTGGGGTAGGTAAAACAACTACCACTGTTAATGTTGGTGCTTTTTTGGCGAAACAGGGTAAACGGGTCCTTTTAATTGACTTAGACCCACAAGGCAATGCAACCAGTGGGCTTGGTTTTGAAAAACAAGAACTTACTCTAACCACCTATTCGCTGCTTCTTGAATCAGAGCCAGCCAATAATGTGCGACGTGCCACGAACGTCAAGAACATGGATATGCTTCCAACTAATTCAGACCTTTCGGGGGCTGAAGTACTACTTGCTGGCTTAGCTGAGCGTGAGCTAATGTTGCGTACGGCTATCCACGATATAGTGCATGAATATGACATTGTGCTTATAGATTGTCCGCCGAGTCTTGGCTTACTGACAGTTAATGCTTTGGCGGCTGCAACAGATGTACTTATTCCGGTACAAACAGAATACTACGCCATGGAAGGCCTCAGCCAGCTTATTCAAACCATACAGCGTGTACAACAGGGGCTTAATCAGAGTTTACGTATTCTAGGGGTAGTTATGACTATGTACGATAGTCGCACCAGTTTAAGTGAACAAGTGCGCGCCGAAATAACTCGCGTATTTGGTGAGCTCGTATTTAATACCGTTATTCCACGCAATGTGCGTCTGGCAGAGGCACCGAGCCATGGCATGCCTGTTATGGAATACGATAAATGGTCAAAGGGTTCACGTTCGTACAAAGCCCTAACTAAGGAGGTGATGCACCGTGTCGGCTAAAAAAGGACTAGGTAGAGGCTTTGATGCTTTAGTGCCCGTAGGGCTTGATGTCGCGCAGGTAAGTGCCGCACCGACAGAGCGTATACATAAACTAGCAATTGATGTTGTACGGCCAAAAGCTGATCAACCCCGAAAGTATTTCAATGAAGAATCGTTAACTAACCTAGCGAACAGTATTCGTGAACACGGCATTATGCAACCACTGGTTGTTGTAGAGGTTGAACAAAATTTGTATGCAATAATTGCCGGCGAGCGAAGATGGCGAGCGGCAAAAATTGTTGGCTTAACAGAGGTGCCTGTAGTTGTGAGGACGGCGAGTGACCTACAGCAGGTAGAACTTGCACTGCTCGAGAACGTCCAGCGCGAAGACCTCTCACCGCTCGAAACAGCTCAGACCATTGAACGTCTCCACCAAGAATACGGCCAAAGGTATGATCAAATTGCTAAGCGCCTTGGTAAGGCGCCAACGACCATTGCTAATATTGTGCGACTATTGTCACTGCCAACTATCATGCAAGAAGCACTCGCCAAAGGCGATATTAACGAAGGTCATGCTCGCGCATTACTTTCGCTTGCAAAGCTACCAAGTGAACAGCTGGTATTGTTCAAGCAAATTATTGTGCATGGCTGGAATGTTCGTCAGGCAGAAAGCTTTGCAGCTGCAGCTAAAAAGGCAAGCACGACGGCTACCCACGCAAAAGTAAAACCTGTAAGTAGCAAAGAAGTTGAAAAGCGCATTAGCCGAATGGGCGAATACCTCAAAGCACCGGTTAAAGTGCAGCACACCGCCAAAGGCGGTAAGTTAGTTATATCGTTTACGAGTGATGAAGATTTACAGCGAATCGTAGATCATATTTCAAAATAGCAAATACTTTAAATTCACTGAGTGGGAAGTAGCGAATCCATAGTCGGCCGACTATATTTTCTACAGGTACAAGTCCAACGCCAGTGCGCGAATCAAGCGAGCCACCAGGGGCGCGATTATCGCCACATACAAACAATTCACCTTCGCCAACCGTTATATCAACCTCGCCACTCGTGGCTTCAAGGGTAGGGCCGTATTCAGTATTAGCGTCGGGGTTAAATCCTTCAGGGTGCTGGCTATTAAAAACGGTAATTGAGCCATCTTTAACGACGACTCGGTCACCAGGTAACCCAATAACCCGCTTAATGAGCTGCGTGCCCGGGTCACTTGGCTTTTTAAAGACGATTACTTCGTGGCGTGTCGGCACATAGGTTTTGCCTTGTAGCTCTGCAATGGTCTTTGGCAGCTTCAGAATAAAAACACGGTTACCATTTTGTAAAGTTGGTTCCATGCTCGAGCCGTCAACGACGTAGCTTTGAAATACGAATAAAATCATGAAAAGCGCAAAAACAGGGGCTAGTACAAAAAGTAAGACGGTAGAAATAATGCTTTTGGCACCTTCTTTTTTTGCATTCTCGGGGCTCGTTATAGTTTGCTTCGGCGGCGTAAACTGCGGTCGAGGCTCTGTTGGTGTTTCTGGCTGCATTAGCTTGATTGTAAACCAAAAGCACTTTTTTGCCCAATATAGCTCAAAAAACAATGCGCTAAAGGTTTTTTTGAGCTCAAAATTTGGTATACTGGTATAAGTCCTTTCGCGCAAAAAAACATGATGTTTTGCACCAAAACCTCCCAAGCAAACAACGTGTATATGTATGCAAAAGCGGCAATAATTATTTATGTATAAATTTTCATCTGATAAAAAACCACAGCCACGGGCAATGGACGGCATTTTGTCGTCTGGCCCACGTAAACCTCGGGTAAACCCTGGCCCAACGCAGCCTTCAACGGTTCGATTGGATAATTTCCGCCGACCTGAGGGTTTTCATGGTCAGCAGAACGCACGCCTAACTAGTACGGGCGCTATTAAGTCAGAGCCAGTAGCCTCCGTAAAGCCGCGTCCGCAACCAAGCCTTAATTCACGGGGTAATTCAGCTCATTCTCAGCCTGGTCGCGGAAAATCACGCAAGAAACGCAATATGTTTAAGATTTTCATGCGCTCCAGCTTGGTGATTCTTGTTATTCTGCTTGCCACCGGTGGATGGATTTTTGGTAAAGCATGGTGGAACACGCACAAAGTCTTTAAGGGCGGTGCAGAAGGCGCCTTAGCGCTTAACAATAACATTGACCCAAACCTGCTTAAGGGCGAAGGTGACGGTCGCGTTAACATTTTGCTTTTAGGTTACGGTGGTGAAGGCCATGAAGGCGCTGACTTAACTGACAGTATTATGATTGCTAGTATCGACCCTATTAATAAAGAGACGACACTGCTAAGTATTCCGCGCGACTTGTGGGTGAAGCCAGATGGCCTATGGGCGATGAAGATTAACGCGGTATACAGCAGCCAAAAGCAGCAGTATTTGGCTAAGAATCCAAAAGATATTACGGGTGCAAAAAAAGCTGGTGAAGAAAAGCTCGAAAGCGTCGTAGAAACCTACATGGGTGTACCAATTCACTACTACGCCATGGTTGATTTTACGGCCTTTAAGCAAGCAGTTGACGCCGTTGGTGGCATTACGGTGAATGTTAAAGAAGACTTGGTTGACTACAACATGGCCTGGGAAAACAAGGGCAACCCGGTTCTGGCTAAAGCTGGTACGCAACAAATGAACGGCACGAAAGCCTTGATGTTTGCGCGCTCGCGCTATGGCAGTGCTCGTGGTGACTTTGACCGCGCAGACCGTCAACGCCAGGTAATCGTAGCTATTAAAGACAAGATTCTTTCAGTAGGTACATTTGCAAACCCAGTAAAAATTTCACAGCTACTCGATACGTTTGGTAGCAGGGTGGTTACAAACCTTTCGGTCAGCGAAATGATGCGTATTTATGACATAGGTAAGCAAATTGATTCAACCAAGATTGTTTCTACGAGTCTGGCGAACCCTGACAAACCGTTAGTAGTAACCGACAATGTCGGGGGCCAATCTATTGTTCGCCCAGCGGCAGGTCTTAATAACTTCGATGCGATTAAAAAGTTCGTACGAACAGAACTTAAAGACGGTTACATTAAGAACGAAAACGCCAGCATCATTATTTTGAATGCAAGTGGTCGCACCGGTGTTGCAACCGCTAAGGCTGAAGAGCTAAAGGGCTATGGCTATAACGTGATTCAAGTTGCCGATGCCGGCCAGCCAGGTGTAACAGGCACCCAACTGGTAGATCAAACGAACGGTGTCAAGAAATATACTAAGCGCTACCTAGAACAGCGCCTGGGCGTATCGAGCCTTACAAGCCTTAAAACACTTGACCTTACACCATACACTGCAGACTTTGTGATTGTGATTGGCGAATAATATGCGAGAAATAGCAAAGAAAATAAAACCGGCAGAAGGCTACTCGAGCATTCTGTACGTGTTACTTCGAGCATTGTTGCCGCTACTTGTATTGGCAGTAACGGTAGCGGGCTTTCCATATATTGCTGTTGCGCTCGTACTGCTTTCTAAGTGGCGCATGCTTGCCGTTCGCCCGCGTTATTGGTTGCCGAACATTCGTGCGAACCTCGTGGACATATTTATTGGCCTTTCAGTTATTGTCTTTATTGCCGGCACCAATTCGTTCGTAACGCAAATTATTTGGACTGTATTGTATGTTCTGTGGCTGGTATGGCTTAAGCCACGCTCTGATTCAGTTTCGGTTATGCTACAGGCACTATTGGCTCAAGCACTTACCATTGTGGCTTTTTACCGGGTAGACCCAGAGCAATCGCTACTTGCGGGAATTGTAGTTACCTGGCTCGTTTGTTACGCCTGTGCTCGCCATTTCTTTAGTGCCTTCGAAGAACCAATGATTCGCACCCTCACCCAAATATGGGCATGGTTTGGTGCGGTTATTGCATGGGTTCTTGGTCACTGGGTTATCGAATACCTATTTTTGCCACAAATTGCCTTAGTGCTTTCTGTAGTGGGGTATGGCCTTGCCACAATGTACTATTTGAATCAGAACGAAAAGCTTAAGGCGACGACTCGCCGACAGCTTATTGGTGTCATGGGGTTACTTTTGCTTGTTATTGTCGTATTTTCTGACTGGCAAGATAAAACTATTTAGCTAATTGAAGTAGGGGAGGTAGTATGGCCGAAAAAAGCGTACCATCGAACAAAAAATCATTTAATTGGATGCCCATAGCATTGGTCGTCGTAGCATTCGTTGCCGGTATTCTGGGCGGTGCGCTTGGGCCAAAACTGTTTCCAGAACGACTTACGTCGCTTAGTAATTCTGCGGCTACCGGGCAAAAAGTGGTGTCGAGTCAGAGTGAACTTATTGCGAGTATTGCTAAAGAAGTTGGCCCCAGTGTCGTTTCTATTACCGTTAAAAGCCAAAGCCAACCAACGGCAATTGACCAGCTATTTGGTAATGGCGGGGGCCA
>CAZPLH010000049.1:0-6136 GCA_964587465.1 uncultured Candidatus Saccharibacteria bacterium
TGGGTGGCAACAGCGTCAGAAAGTATTCTCATATGTGGGCAATTATATCAGATACCAACACCTTATACGTAGGTGCCGATGGTTTCTTCGCGTTTTTTGCTGGCGTGTTTTGCCGCTACGGCGCGTAAATCATCGTACTTGTCGAATTCGTCTTGAATAGGCTGGCCAATTATTTGTTCTAGGACGTCTTCAATACTAATTACGCCGACCACATCTTCAAACTCGTTAACTACCACAAATAAGTGGTGCTTTGTTTGTAGGTATGCACTCAGTGCATGGTCAAGCGTTGACTGCTCGTTAATATAGAACACCTCTTGCCGCATAACATCACGCGCAGGCTTTGGATACTTTAGGCGTGTAGCATCTTTTAAAAACAGCGTGCCAATAACATGCTGATTATTGCCTTCGTACACTGGAAACCGTGAATGACCGCTGGCGTGAAGTTCGCCCAGTACCACTGGTGTTAGCTGTTCGCTTTCAGGGATAAATGTAACCGTGTTAAGTGGCGTCATATGGTCGCCGACTAATTTATCGCCAAATGTTAGTGCACTTTCGGCTATTTTAAGTTCGTCTTTATGCACATTGTCGAACTCGTCAGCATTGTGGCGCAAAATTTCAAGTAGCTCGTCTTTACTTTGTATAAGCAGCATTGGCTCGGGCTGAATCCAGCGCCCTACCCACTTTTCAAACCATCTTAGTACGGGGAACAAAAATCGTAAAATTCGCTCTAAATACGGGCTGACAATCGCCGCCATGTGCAGGCTTGGCTTTGGCCTACGGGACCAGGGCAAAATTGCGTGAATAATCAGAATAAACGGCACGGTAACAACAATAGTCCAAAACGATCCCACAATATTGTGCATCAGCAAAATAATGCTTGATGTTGTAAAGCCCATTATCGCCCAAATGAATATCCATAGCTGAATCCCATAGATTCGTACAGGATATACTTTTTTTGCGTCCTCGTTGCCGTTTCGTGCCTGTCGCTTAAGTTCAGGAACGCTCATGTATTCAAAGCTTCGAATAAGCAACACAATATACAGCGAGGCGACAATAAGAACGATTAAAAGAATCAGCTCAATCATTTACAGCTCTCAGTCTATCGCTTTTTATAGCCAAAAAGCTAGCGCCTACATACAGAAGCACTGTATTATAGATACATACGAATTCTAAGTGGAGACTTTTGTGGATAAAAAATTTCTTATTGTTTTAGGTGTCGCAATTTTAGCACTCGGCGGTATTTTTGTTTTTTCAAATAATAAATCGAGTAATAATAATTCAACCGCAACAGCAAGCAGCGTGACGAATCACAGTACTGGCAACCTTAACTCTAAGGTAGAAATTCTTGAATACGGTGACTTTCAGTGCCCAGCTTGTGGACAATTCTTCCCACTTGTTAATGCTGTTAAAGCTCAGTACAAAGACACTGTTAAATTCACCTTTAGGCACTTCCCACTCGACAGCATCCACAAAAATGCCCGCGCAGGTAGCCGTGCAGCCGAAGCAGCCGGCCAGCAAGGAAAGTTCTTTGAAATGCATGACCTTTTGTACCAAAACCAGAACGCGTGGGTAGACAGTTCAGACCCGCTAACTATTTTTGCCGGCTACGCGCAGCAACTCGGGTTAGATGTAAACGCCTTTAAGATTTACTACGCAAGCGAAGCGGCAAACTCTTCAATCAACGCAGACCTACAAGAAGGCCAGAAAAAAGGCGTATCTGGTACGCCTACATTCTTTATAGCTGGCAAGCAAGTGAACAACAACGACTTATCTACACTCGAGAAATTCTCGGCACAAATAGACGCAGCGCTTAAAGCAAACCAATAATTTTTAGTACTCGATATAGCGAAACCACGTAGCCGGGTACACCTGGACTACTACTGGAACCTTGCGAGACGGTTCAATAGCAACGTCAATAGACACACTCACTCCTGTTTTTGTATTGTTTTAATACTTTTTATCTTCACACGTTACTTTTTGTAACTGAATGATACGTTAATAATATCAATTTTTAGACATAAGCGTCAAGCATGGCGTGTTTCTGCTAATGGTTATTTACGACTCGATATTGTATGCTTGTAAGAAGTAGATGACACAAAAATAATGGGCACCACATTCTTCACTGAACTCAGCATAGTCATTGCCATAGCCGCAGTAATTTCACTTATTATGCGGCTCATTCGACAACCTTTAATTATCGGGTATATTTTAACGGGTCTCATTGTTGGCCCGGCCATACTAAATATTGCCAATAACCGCGAGACCATCGAAGTATTTTCAAGCATTGGTATTTCACTTTTACTATTTATTATTGGCCTTGGGCTAAATCCTCGCGTTATCCGCGAAGTTGGTAAAGTTACCCTCATTACAGGAAGCTTGCAAATATTCTTAATTACTTTGGCTGGTTTTGCGGCAGGTAGAAGTTTTGGGTTTGGCAAAACTGAAAGCATATTCATTGGGTTGGCACTATCTTTTAGTAGCACCATTATTATCCTTAAGTTACTAAGTGACCGAAAAGAGCAAAATCGGTTATACGGCAAAATCACCATTGGTATTTTGCTTGTGCAAGACATTGTTGCAGCTTTTGCCCTTGTTATGGCAACCGCTCGAAGCGAAGGTGCATTTTCTATATCGCAATTAATCACACTTGGCGCAAAAGGGGTGCTCGTAGGTGTGCCACTGTACTTAGTGGCGACGTATATTTTGCCAAAAATGAATAAGCTCGTTGCTGGCAGCCAAGAGTTTTTGTTCTTGTTCGCCATTGGCTGGGGGTTCGGTATTGCCGCACTTTTCCAACTACTTGGATTTTCACTTGAAGTTGGTGCGCTTATAGCTGGTGTCGCACTTGCTACACTCCCATATTCCCAAGAAATTGCCTCTCGACTACGCCCACTTCGTGACTTTTTCGTTGTAATATTCTTTATTGCGCTTGGCACGCAGCTGTCGTTTAGCAACTTTGGTGCACTTTGGCTCCCAGTACTAGTATTTACAATTATAGTTATGGTTCTAAAGCCCTTCGTAGTAATGACAATCATGGGAGTACTTGGCTACACGCGCAACACGAGCTTTAAGACCAGTGGAGCACTTGCTCAAATCAGTGAATTTTCGCTCGTATTTGTAATTTTAGGAGCAAGCCAAGGAATTATTCGAGCAGATATAGTAAATATAATCACTATTGTTGCACTTATTACCATTGCGACATCTTCTTACGCCATTACATACAGCAATCAAATATATAACCTACTTGAAAAGCAACTTGTGATGTTTGAACGCCGTAAGACACATAGCGAACGCGAAAAAGCCAAAGTTTACGACATGGTGCTATTCGGCTACAACAAAGGAGGTAATGAATTTATTCGGACAATGGAGCATATGAAAAAACGCTCTGTTGTCGTAGATTACGACCCCGAGGTTATCGATATTCTGGAACGTAAACATATTCCTTACCTATATGGCGACGTAACCGACTTGGAGCTTTTAGATGAAGTAAACCTTGCAAGTGCTAAACTTGTTGTGTCCACGGTCAGCGATCACGAAACAAACAAATTCCTTGCCAGTTATCTAGACAAGGTAAATGAAGATGCAGTATTCGTTTGTGCCGCTGAAACTGCCGAACAAGCAAGCGAATTGTACGAGCAGGGCGCCAGCTACGTAATGATGCCCCACTATATAGGAAGCGAGAAAATTAGCACCTTTATTAAAAATAAGGGTATGAGCAAGGCCGAATTTAAAAAGTTCCGCGAGAAACACCTCGCGTATTTACAAACGCATTACGATTAATTAACTGCGTGCAGGTTTCTTATTACTCGAAAATAAATCAATTAGAACTTCGGCCAGTGCATCGGTAAATGATACGCGACTGCCTGAAGAGCCAATTCCATAGGCAGCATCAATCATTTTTTCATCATAGCCTGCGCATTTTTTACTTTGGCACGAGTATTTACCTTCTTTATTTCTAACTGCTACAAAACACTCTTTGCCACAACCCGGCATTGGACACTTGCTAACGTACACTCCAATCATCCCATTTTTTAACGGTATCGTAATCTCGCCAGCAACTTCTCTGCTTTTTGAGATATTTAAAGCCACTGCGCTATTAGCGCCACTACAGCCAAAGTATTGCCGACCTTCCAAAGCGGCCTCCGAACCCGCCTGGGCGCTCTCGGAGCGAATGTCTTCACTAATCGAACCACCGTTGAGTAACTTTTCGATGAGAGCCTTACTGTTATATAAAATCCTACTCGCGGCCAAGTCTGTGGCGACATCTCGCCCGTCTAACTCACAGAGCTGAGCTATTGTGTCGTGCACAACCGCCATATGGCCACGAACGAATGTATTCGCTTCAGTTGAACCAAACGGATTTCGTCCATACCTATGTGCAAGCCCCGTACGCTCAAACAAAATTTTGTCATAAGTCATGGCGATTCGCTCGGTTAGTTCTTGTGACCGAGCTCCAACTATATCAATGTTTCGTATTAATATTTGTTCGGATTTATTAACCGCGTCTAGCCCAAATACATTTGCCAGTGTCTCATTCCAAACACCCAATGAGCTCGCATCAATGCTCTGAATATGTTCGGAAATTCCGTCATTCGTTTTTTCATACGTTCGTATGAATGCTCGCCGGCTATCCACCCTAAACCCCTCGCTCGCAACCAAACTTCGAGTAGCCTGGTCATCGGCCGCCTCTTCCGGGAACGGGCTTATTTTTATTCGGACATCACCCACACCAGCTTGTTCTGCAAAAGCAACGAGCTCGCTACACTCGTTAGCCTCTATTTCTGCAATACGCGCAAACCACTGCAGTCTCGGGTCGGCGAGAGCTCTATTTTTTTGCTGGGCACTCCATTCCCTTGCACTGCGCACCATCGGCCGCCCGTCTATATCGAACAGCTCCCCATGTTCTACTGTTAATGGGATTGGTTTGCCGTGTGTGCCCATTTCCGCGTCTAGGCTTTCGGCAAGTTCGGTAACTATTTGCTGTTCCAGGTGCTCGTACGATGTCTCTTTGTCGGAAAATAAAGCGATGAGTCCTAGGTATCGACAAAACTCCACGCTTTTGGACGGCTCATTTATTCGCTCTATTTCTTGCACCTGTACAGACATAAAAATAACTTTACCCTGCCGATAAAGTTACTCGTAATACAAACTGTATTATTTTTGCTTTTTCCTGCTCGGGAATTTAATGCAAATTAGCATGGTGTATCTGACTTTAGACGAACGTCTATTACAGTTGCGGCACAGTTCGCGATTTACACGCGATTCCACCAATACAAATTTATTGTTAATAGCTGTAGTATACGCTATTTTCTATAGCGGCTGGAAGCTTTTCAACGCCTCACTCATAAACTGATAATCGGGGCGAACATTAAAGTCAGAGTACGTGAAGAAATACTTATGCGTGCCGCTTTTGGGACCCGTCATAGTAATTGCATAGCCCTCTTCAGCGCTTGCAGTGCCAGTTAAATTCTGCGCGGCGGCAAAATTACAAGTAAAGCTCACTCCCTGCCATTTAGCTACAGCCGTTGTACCTTTTTGGCCATTGGCGCCGGTTGTTGGGGCATCGGTAAAGCCGGTACAATCATCAGACAAAACTCCAGGCGAAAGTTTACCGTCAGAAAGTGTGACTGGCAACAGTCGGTTCAATGGCAAATCCCTCGGAAAAACATCAACATAGACCTTAAAGACTAGGTTTTCATAGTCCTTAAGTCCGTTTTGGTACATGTAATATACTTCGAAACTGAATGGATTTTTACGGCCTTTATCTTCCCAGGTAGTTGGTAAAGATATTTTATAAAACGGAGTTGTAAAATCTTTCGTATCGGGTCGGTTAACGGTAATCGTACCTACTTTTTCAAAATTTGCAGATGTCGTATCGTTACCCCTAACGAAGAACCACCAAATTGCAAAAAGCGAGGCAGCCAAAACGGCAATAATAATCAGCGTTACACGTAGCATGATTGCGTGTTTGTGGTAGCGCTGATTTGAGCGGTACATATTATTCCTACTGCGATGGGGCAATTACGACGGCGAATAGCGCGCCGCTTGGTTTAGTTTCACCCTCTGGTAGGCTGCCCACTTGCAAGCCAAGCTGGGTAGCTAAATCTTGTGCTGTTTTAGCGTTTGCGCCCGTAAG
>CAZPLH010000050.1:0-6134 GCA_964587465.1 uncultured Candidatus Saccharibacteria bacterium
TGGGTTATAAGTGTTGGCACTCATCGCTACTCTGCTCGCAAGTTTATTATTGCGTCTGGCAGCAGCCCCATTATTCCCGAAATACCAGGTCTTGCCGAAAGCGGCTACATAACCTACCGCGAAGCAGGTGCTTTAAAAGAAATGCCAAAAAGCATTGTCATAATTGGTGGTGGTGCAACAGCTTACGAATTTGGGCAGATATTTTCAAAATTTGGTGCACGCGTACATATTGTAGAGCGACACCGGCACTTATTACCTGCCGAAGATGTTGAAGTTGGTGACTTAGCCGAAGCAGTACTGAGCGCAGATGGTATTCGAGTTCATTTAAACAGTAAAGTTACTCGTGTAAGCGGCGAAGGTAAGCACAAAGTTGTTGAATTCGAGCATGGCGGCCAGCAGCACCGTCTTGCCTGCGACGCCGTAATGGTCGCAAGTGGCAAAAAGCCTAATGTAGATATTGGTCTAGAAAACACAGGCATAAAGTTCACGAGCGCCGGTATTAAAGTTGGCCCGAACTTGCAGACAACTAAAAAGCATATTTTTGCCGTAGGCGACGTATTGGGCGCCGACATGTTTGCGCACGTTGCCGCACAACACGCACGGGTTGCAGCACATAACTTGTTTAAGACTAAAAAAGTTCGCTTCAGCAATCATGCGCTCCCCCGTGTATTTTATGGAATGCCCGAAATTGCTGCGGTTGGTAAAAACGAACACCAGCTTGTTTCAATGAATATTTCGTACCAAACAGCCATTGCCCCAATTGGCGTTGTGGGCCGTAGCGGACCAGCTAATTACGATTCTGGATTCGTAAAACTTATAGCCACCCATAGCGGCACACTTATTGGCGCAAGCATTGTTGCGCCTCATGCCGGTGAAATGTTGCAAGAGCTAACCTTTGCCATTAACCGTGGGCACAAAGCCTGCGACGTTGCCGAAACCATCCATCCGTTCCCAACCTGGAGCGAAGCAATCCGCATTGCTGCCAGCCGCATCCGCTGCGATTAGGTATATTCATACCCTTGGTTGCGGGGGCAGGACAGCGCACATCAAGGATGTGCTTCTCCGTTCGCTTCGCTCACATTAGACGAACCTTTTTTGGCTCTAATCAGCCTCGCAACAAGCAAAAAACCCCACACAAGGTGGGGCGTTTTGCTTGGTCGCGGGGGCAGGACTCGAACCTGCGACCTTGTGGTTATGAGCCACACGAGCTGCCACTGCTCTACCCCGCAATAAAGGCTACGTAATAATACGCTGTTTATATCTGTTAGTCAAGGCTACTGTTGTTTTTTGCCAGATAAAAATTCGCCCCATGCGCTTAAGTTACGCAGTATTTTGGGCGCTTGGTTTACGGCTTTTGCTGCTTGTTCGCTGTCGGGTACTTTAATTACGTATGTACTTGCTACTTCGGGCGGAACAATAATTATTTTTTCGCCTGGCGCGGCTTTACTGAAGTATTTACGGGCTGCTAAGTCTAGGTACGCGTCGGTTTTGTAGTATTGGTTTATCAGTTTTTGGTTCTGTGTTTGCTGGTCTAGTACGGCTACTTGTTGTTCGAGTGTTGTAATGGTCTTTTCTAGTTCAAAATTCTTTTGAATAATACGCACGCTACTCCAGGTAACCGAAAAGGCAACAACCGCCAAAGCATACAGCCCCAAGTTCTTGGAGTTTAGTAATGTGGCGACGGTTTGGTTGTTTTTTATTTTTTGCAACATACCTATGTATAGTATACCGTAAAATTTAGCGCTCAATCTGTTATACTAATCATCGTTATTATAGCCACGGGGGTATAGCTCAGTGGTTAGAGCAGTCGGCTCATAACCGATTGGTCCCTGGTTCAAGTCCAGGTACCCCCACCATAAAAAAGACCCTTCAATCACGAAGGGTCTTTTTCTTTCAAGGCAAAACTCTACCCGCGGAGGCCTTTGGTGCCTTCTGCCCAAGTAACAAGCTTTTCAATTTGAGCGTCTTTGTCGCCCTTAATAAAGTCGGCAGTAATTTCACCTGCTTCGTTTACGCTTGCCCATGGTTCTAGTACTGCAACGCGTTCGCGCACAGGTACCATGTTTAGTTCTGAAGCAGCGCCTACGAGTGTTTGAATAGCACGGGTTGCTCCCAAAGTACCATACCCAACAAATGCAACAGGCTTAAACTTCCATTCGGCGTTAAGGTAGCTAATGGCGTTTAGTAGCGCCGGGCTTGGTGCGTGGTTGTATTCTGGCGTAACCCAAACGTAACCGTCGGCCTTAGCGATTTTTTCTGCCCATGCCTTGGTGTGGTCTTTTTCGTACTGACCATACATAGCTGGCATAACTTCGTCTAGAAATGGTAGGTTTTCTTCTGCCAAGTCTACAACTTCAACAGTGGTGCCAGCAGGAACCTTAAGTCCGTCAATATACCAATCTGCAATCTTTCGACCAACGCGGCCAGGGCGAGTGCTACCAACAATAACTTGAATATGAGCCATATGTTTTTCTCCTCATTATTTGATTAACTATATAAAGTAAAGCGAGTTACTACACTTAGTATAGTCACTGACTTTAATTTGTAAAGTCTAATGTGGTATAATTTACACATGAACGCTGTTACGGCACAGGAAATCGAGCAAAAACCCGGCTGCATAAGCACAGCTCTTAAGATTATTGGCGACAAATGGACTGCCCTTATTATTCGTGATTTAGCCTCTGCCCCAAGTACTTTTGGCGAGCTCGAAAGTAACCTTGTTGGTATTAGCCCACGCACGTTAAGCCAGCGACTCGACTTTTTAATGGAAGAGCAAATTATTACAAAAACGTTGTACTGCCAGCACCCACCCCGCTACAACTACAGCCTTACCGAAAAAGGCGCCGAACTAGAAAATGTATTGTTTAGCATGGCCGAATGGGGCGCTAAATACCACAACGAAGACGTTTGTAACTAGTAACTTTTAAGTGTTTCGAGCATTTCTTCAATACTTTTGCTGCGCATAAGTTTATCGCGGAAACTACTGGCGTTTTCTATGCCGTGAACATATAGCTTAGCCATACGCTTGAGGCTTTCCCAGTTGCGGGTTTTACCCTGGTACGTCTGCATAAATAGCTCTACGTGCTTAATGTAGTACTGGATTTTTTCTGCCTGGGTAACGCTTGCCCACCGCGAGTTTGGCTCAAACACAAACGGGTCTGCAAATATGCCCCGGCCAATCATAATGCCATCGAGCCCGTGCTTTTTGGCAAGTTCTTCGCCTTGTTCGCGGCTCAGGACATCGCCATTGCCAACAATTAGTGTATTGGGGGCAATACGGTCGCGTATTTCACGAATGGTCTGGATATCTTCCCAGCGCGCAGACACTTTGCTCATTTCTTTAGTTGTGCGCCCGTGCACAGTTAACATGTCTATGTCTTGCTGCAAAATAAGTTCGTGCCAGCTAAAATCTACACTGTTAAAACCAGTGCGCAGTTTAACACTTACCGGCACCCGGCCATTCACGCCGCGCTTTACAGCCTGAATTATGGCAACTGCCAAGTCGCGATCGTTAATAAGTGCCGAGCAGCAGCCGTTTTTAACAATGCTTTTGTCGGGACAGCCCATGTTAATATCAACACCCGCAAAGCCCATTTCTACTAATTCGGCGGCTGTTTTTTCGTAATTTTCAGGTGTTTTACCCCATATTTGCACGATGGTTGCAGATTCTTGGGGGCGTTTGGCAATTTTATGCAGTAGCCGTTCGCGGCCGCGACTTTGCAGGCCGTCTACATTAACGAATTCCGTAAAAAATACGTCTGGTGCGTAGCAATCGGCAACTATTTCACGAAAAACGATGTCGGTAACATCGTCCATAGGCGCGAGCACAAAAAAAGGCCTTGGTAGGCTCTTAAGAAAATCCATTACGTTAAATTATACCCTACTTCTTTGTAAGGCGAAGGTGCGGCAATTTATACGAGCGAAGGCGAAATATCTCATCTTGCTGCGCGGGTGTTAGAGGGTCTACTTTTAAGCCCTTGGCTTTATCCATTACTTCTCTTGCTGTTGTTGCGGCAACATCTCGTTCAATATGTTCAACCTGGCTCGTATGCACCGCGCTTGTAATTTTTTCTGCTAATAAAAGACTCGGTACTGTTGTGAAGTTAAAAACAGAATCCCCGTGAACGTATGCAAGACCATTACCGCCGAATATTCTCTTGATTGCCTCGTCATAGGTTAATTTATCCCACTGCGAGTCAGTTAGCTTTTCTAGCTGGTCTTCTTCTTGTGGAGTTAAAGTGTGGCCCTGATTTGGGCGTAAAAGGTTAGCAGCATCATTAATTCTTTGCTTGAAATCGTCGAATGCTTCGGGGCCGTAGCCCACATAATTATCGGCAAAGTCTATCACCTTATTTAGGTCGTCGCTCAAAAGTGTATGCTCTTCTGCATCGTCGCGCGCTATTTGTACAACAATATCTTTATCGTGACCGCTCAATATCTGCGCAATTAAATACTCGGCACGTGCTTTTGACGCCGTAATCATGCGGCGCACTTCTGCTTGTTGTGCTTCTAGTGATGTTTCGGGGCTTTCTACGTCTTCAAAACTTACGCTGCCCATATATGTTGTGTCGTCCTCATGCTGAAGAGGCTGCAAAGAGTTGTCTGAGCCGGTACTTTCGTGGTGGCTAGCTGTCATGTGAATTACTATATCACACTTATGCTTAAATGTCCACCCCTATTCCCAACGGAAGATACGAAATGCAATAAAGTAAATAACAACCGCCCAAATACTTAACAGCCCTATTTGCGGAGCAACCTCAATGAGCGTTTTGCCTTCTGTCGCGATAAGACGAATACCATCAATTACAGGGGTAAGCGGCAAAAACTGAGATATGTTTTGTAGCCATTCTGGCATTAAAAAGCGAGGAAAGAACGTACCCGAAAGAAATAGCATTGGAAACACAATAATATTCGAAAGTGGTGCTGCCTGGCGCTCGTTTTTAGCCCAGCCACCAATAGCGAGGCCAATACCTAAAATGGTAACGATGCTCAGCGACAAAAACAAAGCCAGCGCCAGTATGTTACCTACGAGCTGAAGGTGGAACACGACTATTGCTACCGCAAACAGTACCGACATGGTTAAAAGCCCAATTATGGTCTGTGAGGCAGCCGTAGAAGTAAAATATTGCCACACTTTGAGTGGCGTGGTGTGTAACCTGCGTAAAATACCCTGTTTCTTAAGCTCTGGGAACACATTAACCGGCCCAAAAATGCCCAGTCCAATAATGGCGAAGCCCAAAAGCCCCGCAAACGTATAATCGAAGCGCGTAAGCTGTTTATCGTTCAACTGCACCGTTTTGGCCGTAAACGGCGGATTGGTGGCTATAAACTGCGAGTTTATGCCCCGTAGCTGCGCATCCATTATAGAGCCCAGTGTTTGTGCTGCTTGCTCGTTGTTTTGGGTGTATTGGATTTCGAGCACTCCACCCGGCGTTGCTCCCTGTTGTTTACCAAAATCAGCCGGAATAATAATAGCGGCATCAATTTCACTTTTACCCATTTTTTCTTTGGCCTGCTCGAGCGACGTTACCGAACTATTAATTTTAAAAATACTGTTTTTTTGCAAATCTTCGACGACTGTTTTTGCATAAGCTGTGTCTGATTTATTAATAACGGCTACCTTGAACGAAAGGTCGGTAGATTTACCGAATATACCTCCAAAAACAAACAAGAATATAAGTGGAAAAATTATGGTAAAGAATAGCGCCAAGCGGTCGCGAAAAAAACGACGTGTGTTGAGCTTAGCAAAAATAAAAACGGTGAAAAGTGACTTTTTCATGCTAATCCCTAAGCGCCTTCCCTGTTAGGTCAATAAAGACGTCTTCGAGGTTGGCCTGTTCTACATGACGGGCTTTTTTAAAGCCTCGAGCGAGCAGTTGTTTTACCAAATTCGCCGGTGTATCGAGCGCAATGATTTTACCGTTATCCATAATGGCTACTCTGTCACAGAGCATTTCAGCTTCTTCTAGGTAGTGTGTCGTCAAAATAATTGTTACGCCTTTTGCCTGAATTGACTTAACCAAGTCCCATAAATTGCGGCGTGCTTGCGGGTCGAGCCCCGTCGTAGGCTCATCCATAAAGAAAACTTTTGGATTATGCACAAGGGACGCAGCAATGCTTAGGCGCTGGCGCTG
>CAZPLH010000051.1:0-5946 GCA_964587465.1 uncultured Candidatus Saccharibacteria bacterium
TGGATAGAACACCACCGTCCTAAGGTGGGTGTTGGGGGTTCGATTCCCTCCCGGGTCACCACGCGCATAAGCACTTTACCCGGTACCCTAAAACCTATACCCTATAGCTATGGCTATAAAATACTTTTCTGACCAATTCGACGACGAAGAAATGCTGTATTTGTTTCGCAAGCACCCGGTGGTGATGCGCAAAGCCATAGTTATTGCATCGGTAGCGCTACTTTTGGGTACAATTCCAGCACTTGTTAAGCCGACATTCGAAGTATTTTTTGGTGGCTTAGGGCTAGGATTTTTGCTGGCCTTTTTAATTATGTTTTATAGCTGGATTGGCTGGAACTTCAGTGTGTTTATCATTACCAACGTTCGGCTTATACAGGTGACGCAGAAGGGGCTGTGGACGCGGAGTGTCGTTGATATTGGGCTCGATAAAATTCAAACCGTAAGCTATGAAGTACGCGGTTTGCAAGAAACTTTGCTTGGATTTGGTACAATAGTAATACAGACATACGTTGGTGAATTAGTAATTCATGATGTCCACCATCCTAAAAAGATTCAAAAACGTATGACTGAAATCCTTCGCGAACTCGGCTTTAGCAATTCTGCTCCGGGCGCAGTTTCGCAAGAATAATTATTCATGACAAAGAACAAGAAATTTTCACTTAAACGATCTGGTAAATCTGGTCGTTTTTTGGCGCCGCGAATTCGTAAGAAGCAGGCCACCGCGCCAACGGACGAAGCTATTCCACGTATTACTAACGAGACTGTTTCGCAACACCGTGAAGAAGTTCTTTCGGGTGCACGTAAGTATATTTACCCATTGAAGCACTCACGGCATAAGGTGGTGCTTATTTCGGTGGCAATTCTTACCATCGTACTTATTTCATTTATGACGTATACGCTGCTGAGCTTGTACAAGTTTCAATCAACGTCTACATTTACCTATCAAGTCACAAGGGTGGTACCGCTACCAGTTGCGCGTGTGGGCGGTAAGTTTATTAGTTACGAGAATTATTTGTTCGAGCTTCGCCGCTACATCCACTACTTTGAAACGCAGCAGAACGTAGACTTTAGCACGCCACAAGGAAAATCTCAGCTCGACGAACAGCGGAAAAAGGCGCTCGAAAAGGTAGTAGACCAGGCGTATATTCGTAAAATTGCCCGTGAAAAGAATGTTACGGTGTCTGACGCTGAAATTGACGCTCAAATACAGGTGCTTAAAGAGCAGAACAGGCTTGGAAATGACAGTAAGGTGTTCGAAGACGTTCTTAAGGACTATTGGGGTTGGAGCGTGAGTGACTTTAGGCGGAGCATAGCTAATGAGCTGTTGGCTCAGAAGGTGCTTGCAAGTCTCGACACGAGCGCTCAAGAGCGTTCTAAGGCTGCCTACGCAGAACTCCAGAACGGTAAAGATTTTGCAGCAGTCGCGAAAGAAACATCAGATGACGTTGCCACAAAAGACAAGGGCGGGGAACTTGGCATATTGATTGGTAAGACTGACCGAAGTATACCTGCGGCGACAACCAAGGCACTATTTGCGCTTAAAGCCGGGCAATATTCTGAAATTATTGATGTTGGCTACGGCTTGGAAATTGTAAAGAATCTCGGGTTTGAGGGCGATAAAGCCAAAGCAGCGGTGATATTCTTTAATTACCAAGACCTGAACAAGTTTTTGAACGACTATAAAGACAAGCAAAAAGCGACCGTATACATACGACCGTAAGCTCGTTGCATAACGGGGGCGAATCTGCTAAGATAGGCATTGCTTCTGTGTAAAAAAGTAGCAATGGGCTCGTAGTGAAGGGGTTATCACGCCTCCCTGTCACGGAGGAGATCGCCGGTTCAATTCCGGTCGAGCCCGCCAATAAAAATCCCCAGCTTGCCTGGGGCTTTTTATTGGACAGACGTGTCTTTGAAGTGAACCGAATCGCCCGAAGGGCCGGTTCAAAGATTAAGTAAGGGCGCAGAAGCTCGCTTCGAGCACTTTTGAAAAGCGCATCGAAGATATCCGGTCGAGCCCGCCAATAAAAATCCCCAGTTTATCTGGGGCTTTTTAAATGGCGAAGGTTACTGTTCAAACAGGGGTATTTTTAGTATTATAGAGTACGACTCTTACATGGATTTGCGTGCCACTTTAGCTCAGTTGGTAGAGCGACACATTCGTAACGTGTAGGTCAGCAGTTCGATCCTGCTAAGTGGCTCCATTAAGGTACGAACGCGGGTATCGTATAGTGGCTAATATGTAGCCTTCCCAAGGCTGAGCGTCGGGTTCGATTCCCGATACCCGCACCATTTATTATGACTATGCAATTATTTTCAAAAAAATACTTCCAAGATAGGCCGATTCTATTCTTGAATTTACTGGTTGTTCTTGGAGCGCTTATTAATGTTATTACAGTTGTGCTGCGCATAGATACAAGTCAAACGGTTGCCATAACTCGCTACCAGGTAGCACTCGGACTCGCTGGCTTTGAGCGCGGTAGCCCGGCCGAGCTTTACAGCTTCGCCCTAGCGGCAGTTGTTATAGCTCTTACGGCAATTTTGCTGAGCGCACGGGTATATTGGCTGAGAAGGGCAATCAGCATTGTAGTGCTTTCGCTTGCGATTGTGGCGTTATTCTTTAACCTCGTTGTTAGTGGCGCTATTCTTAATCTGCAATAAATTTGTATACACTGTATGAAAGTCTCATCCATAGAAATTCCACTCGTAAAAGATAGAGACAAAATGTATCGCTTTTTCGAGATTTTGCCGGGCTTTTTAAGTTGGGGCACGCTCGCATTGCCGGTTGTTCTGTCACTCGTCAATCCAGTCTTCGCTGCCTTTTGTATAATTGCATACTTAATTGTGTGGTTCCTTAAAGCAGTAGCTATGAATGTGCGTATGATACAGGGCTATAGGCTCATGAACCAACACATGGCATTAGACTGGCAGAAACTTCTAGACGAACTTAACAATCCTAAAAAGACGTTTCGCGAGTACGAGCAGGGTGTGAGCCCAAAGTGGCACGCTAAAAACCTTAACTATCAGCTTACAAAGCCAAGTGTCATCAAAAAAAGTGACATTTTTCATGTTGTGATTATCGCTGCATATAACGAGGGTCGTGATGTCATTGAGCCAACCATAAAAAGCGTAATTGGCTCGCAGTACGACATGAAAAAAGTCATTTTATTCCTTGCCTACGAGGAGCGTGGTGGTGCGGAAATGCGCAAAACGGCTTTGGCGCTTTGTGATGAATTTAGCTCTAACTTCTTTCATATGGAGGCCGTTGAGCATCCTAAAGACATTCCGAACGAAGTTATAGGTAAAGGCGGCAACATAACATATGCCGGGCGTCGAGCGCAACAGTTCTTGGACCAAAAAGTCATTGATTACCGTAATGTGATTGTTACAACACTAGATTCTGACAATCGCCCGCATCCTTCGTACTTCGCAAACATTACATATGCATATATTGCATGCCCGAACCCCATTACAACCTCGTTCCAGCCACTGCCTATGTTTATGAATAATATATGGGACGCACCGGCACCCATGCGTGTGATTGCGTCGGGTAATTCTTTTTGGATGTTAGTGCAAGCACTTCGCCCGCACATGCTTCGTAACTTTGCAGCGCACTCACAGAGCATGCAAACCGTGGTAGATACGGACTTTTGGAGTGTCCGAACCATAGTTGAGGATGGTCACCAGTACTGGCGAACTTACTTTAGATACGACGGTGAACACGATGTTCACCCAATTTTAGTACCCATCTACCAAGATGCGGTTTTGACTGAGAAATATACTCGTACCTTGAAGGCGCAATTTGTTCAGTTACGTCGCTGGGCGTGGGGCGCGAGTGATGTTGCGTATGTATTGCACACAGGTTGGCGTAAGCAAAACAAGGTGCCAAAATGGGATTTGTTCTTTAAAAGCGTGCGCTTGCTTGATGGACACGTTTCATGGGCCACGGCACCTCTGTTATTATTGCTCGCAGCCTTTGTCCCACTCTATTTAGCCCCAGAGGCAAGCTCGAGCCTTATTGCGAATCAGCTACCACTAATAGCAAGCCGAATTCAGACGTTTGCTATGTTGGGGCTTTTCGTCAGTATTTATTTAAGTATTCGCTTATTGCCACCAAAGCCGGCACGCTATAAAGCCCACAGACGTTTATTTATTCTGTTGCAGTGGGTGCTTTTGCCGGTAACAACAATTTGTTACAGTGCGGCTGCAGCATTGTACTCACAGACTCGACTTATGTTTGGCTGGTACTTAGGTAAGTTCGATGTGACTGAAAAAGCCGTCAAAAAGTAGAGCTAGGTGTTTTTTAGTTTTTTGCGCACATCGTTACTAAGCTGCATGTTTGTTTGGAACGATAAGTAGCGAACCGACGCTGCGGCATTGAAGGCCTTTAACGTTTGGGCAGTTACGCTTGAAATAGCCGATGTCTCAATAATGGGCGACATTGGTTTTTTGCGAAACAGCTTACCAATAACCGTGTCCGTGAGCTCGCGTGAGAGCTTTATGGGGTCGGGCAGGTGGTCTACGGAACGGTAAATACTTATAAATAGTTTGTCGCGCTCGAAGTTTTCAATAGTTCCCGAGCGTTTTTTTGCGCGCATAACATCGGTCAGGGCGACCCCTTCGGTGCTGGTAAACACTGCATGACAGCCGGTGCATTCGCGTCGACGCCAGATGCCGTTAAGCCGCGCCTGTGGGCGGCTGTTCGTTACTTTTGTCTTTTTGCCACAATATATGCATACCATGTCTATATATTGACATAACGCTATTGAAAAAGCGAGTGGAAAAAAGGCGTAATCTTTGTGGATTACGCCTTTTTCGAACTTTCTAACTAATCTGGTGGGCTTGTGCAGCCGCGCGTCGCATGCGACGGATTCGGTTCACAAACTCTTTTGATGAGTGCAGTTCTTCGTAGAACAGCTGAAAGCTGTCTAGCGGTGAATTGTTACTCAAACAAAACGCCTCGTTTAACCTGTTAATTATACGCTTTTTGCCCCTTGAAAGTCAATGTTCGGAAGCCTATTCTGACCCCTGTTATTTGAAGATTCTTTGATTAAAAGCTGATAAACTATCCGTAATGAGCCAAAAAATGCCCCTAAAATACACTGTTGTCGTGCCTGCTTTTCGTGAAGAAAGCATCATTGACCGCTCGCTTACGAGCCTTGCCACGCAGCTGCGGAAAGACGGGCTGTGGGAGCAAACCGAGGTTATCGTTGTGTCGGCGGACCCAGGTTCTGACAAAACGGCGAGCATTGCCAAAACGCACGCAAAAAATTTTGCTTCGAGCACCGTGTTAACCCCAGAAGCCAAGGTTGGTAAAGGGCGTGACGTGCAACTTGGCATGTTGGCCGCACAGGGAGAACTTGTATTATTTACCGATGCGGACATGGCTACTCCACCGGCGCATATTGCCGAAGCCTTTCGGCGGCTCGAATCGGGCAGTGCCAGTGTAGTAATTGGCGTTCGACCTCTGAAGCGAATTCACAATACGCTGAGCCGCAGGTTTCGTTCCGTTATTTCGAATGGGCTTATCCGCGTACTTGCCGTTCCAGGGGTGAGTGATACACAGTGTGGGTTTAAGGCGTTTACTGCGAAAAGCACGCACGACCTTTTTGGGCCGCTCCAAACAATGCAGTGGGGATTCGATATAGAAATTTTGGTTCGGGCCCGTTCTAGGGGCTATAAAATTGCCACGATGGCAATTGACGATTGGCATGACCCAAAGATTGGGGTTATGGGCTTAGCCGGCGAATCGGATGTCCACGCCAATCTGAACACGCTCAAAGAACTCCTTGCTATTAGCTGGAAACGGTTTGCGGGACAGTACCGCTAAGATTTGTCGCACAAATCAAAAACCCCTCGCTAAGAGGGGCGTTTGATTTGGTGGGTCCTAGAGGATTCGAACCTCTCACCTCCACAACGTCAATGTGGCGCTCTAGCCAAATGAGCTAA
>CAZPLH010000052.1:0-5931 GCA_964587465.1 uncultured Candidatus Saccharibacteria bacterium
CTACCAAACACTTTAAAGTTTGGCGTAGATTCTTCGGTTTGGACAATGTAATTAAGCTTCGGATGGCTATTTTTAAGGCCAGCTGGCGGGTGTGCATTTACGCAGTCGCGGAGCCACTTGTTCAGCGCGGGAGTGCTAATTTTCTTAGTACGATTTTGCTCGATTTCGAGCACGAGTTCAAAAATCTTTGACACGTTGTGGCCGGTAACTGAGCTGGTGAAAATAAGCGGTGCCCATGGTACGAATTCGAAGTCATTTTGTATTTGCGGCGCAATAGCGTCACGCGTGTAAGCATCTTTGTCTATGACACTGTCCCACTTACTCACAACTAAAATAAGCCCCTTGCCTGACTCTTTCACGAGCCCAGCAAGCTTTTGGTCGAGTTGTACGCCCAGTTCGTTAACGTCCATAAGCAACAAACACACGTCGGCTTGCTCGATGGCTGCAAGTGCCCGAATAACGCTAAAACGCTCGATGCCCACTTCGATTTTGCCGTTTTTACGTATGCCGGCGGTGTCGAGCAGTTCAACTTCGCGCCCCATGAACTTAATAACCGTACTGTTAACGTCGCGGGTGGTCCCGGCTCGGTCGGCAACTATGGCCTGCTGCTTTTTAGCAAGGCTGTTAAACAGCTGGCTTTTACCCATGTTAGGGCGGCCTAAAATAGCAACGCGAATACGGTCGTCGGCAACGCCAATGCTGGCTTTTGGTAGGTCTTTGGTGAGTGTTTGTAACAGCTCTTCTACGCCAGTGCGCTGTGTGGCGCTGGTGGCAATAATAGGTTTGATGCCTAGTTTTTGGTAGTGGCTTATGTCGACTTGCTTGTTTTTATCGGCCTTATTGACGATAAGTATGACTGGCTTGCGACTTTTTAGGGCAAGCTTGGCTACCTTACGGTCTTCGTCAATTACAGGAACGTCTGCTTCGACAACGACACAAATAATGTCAGCGCTGTCAGCGGCTTGCATAATCTGTTCTTGAATAGTGAACTCGAAGTCGTCTTCGGCATCTTTTATGCCGGCGGTATCGACCAGCCAAAAAGCGTGGTCGAGGTACTGGGCCTTTGCCATGATGCTGTCACGCGTGGTACCTGCTTCTGCCGCGACGATTGCTTGGCGGTGGCCAACAATAACGTTAAAAAGACTGCTCTTTCCAACGTTTGCACGGCCAACAATTGCCACAATAGGCACTTTATTCTTGCTCATTGCAATTAGTGTAGCATTAACAGAGGTAAAATACTAGTGAAATATTGACAAAATAGTAAAAATGTAGTAATATGTTTTCTAGCACCTTAAGTTGTTGTTACATCAGACACACTTGACCCTTCTGCTCGAACGAGAACAAGGAGAAAGAACATGGCTGGTACCTGGGGCAACCCCGACGAGAAGTGGTCTTCGATCGACTTCGGTCGGCTGAAGAAGGACCTCGAGAAGCCCCGCAAGGGCATCTTCGGCTTCCTGAAGGGGCTCGGACGATGAGCCGGCGCACGTCGGACGACATCGACATGCACTTCCCGCCCAAGAACTGGTTCGTGCGGATGTTGAACAGCATCCAGCGCGGGCTGACCCCGCCTCCGGCGCCCTGAACAACCAACTACTACACGCGGTGCTTTGGACCACTTTTGGCTACCCTTTTTGGGCGGCCGAAGGTGGTCCTTCGCATTTTTAGACAAAAAAGTATATAATTTTTCACACTGTACGTTCTGTTACCTGACCGGAAGGACTACCGCATGCGGAGAGCACTGGTTGTCGCTGGTGCGAGCACCGGCGTCGTGGTGGTGGCTTTGGCCGCCGCTTTCGTTGTCTTTGTCTGGGCCCTCGATGACCTGGACGAGACGCGCGCCGAAATGCACGAAGACGAAGACGCGAGCTACCTGGGAGGCACGAGCTTCTACCGACCTGTAAGCCGGCCCCGTTCAACCACCTTCTAGCAGAGGAGCACCATGAAGAACTTCGGACTTCTGGCGACCGGATTCGTGCTCGGTGTCGCCGCCCTGCTTGCCCTCTCGTACGCACTCGACGACGAAGACCGCCCCGAGTTCTAGAACGTGCAGAAAGGAGTTGCGGCCACGGATGGCCCACTCCTTTTTGCTTTTAAGAGATTATTTTATATTTGCCGATTTCAAGTGTGCCAACTGTGTGGCCAGCAAATTCGGTACGGTGCAAATGGTTTACGAAATAACCGAGCGCCCTAAAGGTGCGCCTAATTTGGCGGTTTCGGCCTTCAAATAAGCGTACTTCGTAGGCGCTTTTATGCTTTTTGCTTGGAATACGCTTTACCGGGAACTTACTTAAACGGGCGTCGCCAATATCGACCCCTTCATCGGTAATTTTGAACTTGTCAGCGTCTTCGAGTTGTTTGTGGAGCGCAACATGGTAGACCTTTTCTTTTTGAAATTTCGGGTGTGACAGCTGGTTGAGCAGTGCGCCGTCATTAGTCATAATGAGTACCCCGCTGCTGTCTTTGTCGAGTCTGCCTACCGGGTTTAGCCCCTGTAGCTCGGGCGGTAAAAGCTCGTAAATGGTTTTGCTCCCCTGCCCGTCGCGGCTACATACGAAATCGACAGGCTTATGGAGCAAAATAGTAACCGTTTGAGGCTTCTCGCTAATAGTTATGCCGTCTAGCTCGACAGTATCGTCTTGTAGCACTTGTTGGCCTGCAACAGGCAATTCGCCGTTTATGCGTACCCTGTTTTGGGTAATAGCAGCATCGGCACCGCGTCGACTTAGTTCGGTACGTTCAGCAAGAAATTTATTAATACGCATTATGGGCGTTGATTATAACGCAAAACTGGCAGGGTTTTGTGGGTCGCTTGTAGCTTGTTCTGACTGTTCTGGCGTACCTATAACAGCTCCTGTTGTAGGGTTAGCGACAGGAGTATTTGCGGCTTCTGCAGCCATTTCTTTTTCGTATAATTCGTTGATGTTTGGCGTAGCCGTTGGGTCGCTAATTGGTTCGATGACTTTCTTGCGTGCCGATGGCGCGTCAGGGACGTTTTCGTCCATTGGACGTGGTATGTTGGCGGGCTGTGGTTCTTCTGCCGGAGCTTCGGTTGGTGCTGCCGGTATTTCTGTTGGCTCTACGACAGTTGTCTCGGTAGACACTGGTGCAGCTGGTTCTGCAGGCGCAGCTACAACTGGTTCTGCTGGTGCGGGTGCTTGTGTGCCATCTATAAAACTTTGAATTTGTTGGTCGACTTCTGCTTTTTCACTGGCAACATCTTGCGCATCAGTGCTAGCCTCTGTGGCTGCGGCTGTTTGGTCGGGTTGGACTACTGGTTCGGCTGTAGGTTCGGCGGCAACCGGTTCCGCGACTGGCGTAACAACTGGTTCGGGTGCTACTGCTACGGCAGGGTCTGGTAAAGGCGCAGTGGTGACCACAGGCTCAGGGGCTGGGAGTGGGTCAGGCGTTGGCGGCACAAAGGCAGCTGGTGCAGCTGGCGCAGCTACAACTGGTTCCGGTGCAGCCACTACAGGTTCGGGTGCGCTCACAACGGGCGCAGGAGCTGCTACTACTGGTTGTGGTGCGGCGACAGGCTCTACTGGTGAAGCGAGCGGTGCGGCAGGCATAGGTTCGGCGGCGGGCGCCTCTGGCTCTGGGCCGTAAATCATATCGTGTACGACACGGGCGACGTCTTCAAGGGTTACCTGGCTTTTCACCAAGTATTTGTCGGCACCAAGTTTGTCGGCACGCTCTTTGTCCTCTGCTTGGCTGAGGGCGGTCATCATAATAACCTGAGTATTTTTGGTTTCAGGGGTTTGGCGTAAAATATCCAGCATGTCGAAGCCGCTAATTTTGGGCATCATAACGTCAGAAATAATAAGGTCCGGCTTTTCTTTAACTGCAAGCGCTAAGGCTTCTTCGCCATCACTTGCAGAAACTATTTCGTAGCCTTCGGCTAGCAAACGCTCGCCATAAATTTCGCGTAGGTTGTTATCGTCTTCGACGAGCATTATTTTTGGCATAAGTTTGGCCCCTGTGGTTACCTTTCGTTATATCTTTAAAAGTATTGTAGCATGAGCGGAATGAAAGTGATTATACCTGTGTGTCTGGCGTCACAATATCGGGTGTTTTGTTCGCTTCTTGCTCCTGCAATGCGGTGGCTCGTTCAGTGCTGAGGCGAGGCAGATTAATAAAGAACGTACTGCCCTTATCTACTTCACTTTCTACCCATATCCGGCCGTTATATAGCTCGACAATTTTGCGGCAAATGAATAAGCCAAGGCCGGTACCGCCAATGCTGCGGGTGGCGCTGTTGTCGACACGGTAAAATTTTTGGAATAAATGAGGCACATCTTCGGGCGGAATACCCTGCCCGCTGTCTTGAATACGAATCTGTACGACGTTATCGTCACCAGTAAGGCCAACAGTAATTTTGCCGCTCGGTGTGTATTTAATGGCGTTATCGAATAAGTTAACAATAACTTCGCGAATTCGTTCTTGGTCGACATTGACGTAGTACAAGGGGCGAATAAGCTTTTGCCCGCCTTCGCCCGCTCCGCCCTGCCCGCCAATAATGTAGTCGAGCACGAGCCCTTTCTTTTCGGCCGCAAAACGCATGTCTTCGGTTTGGCGTTGCAAAAATTCGCCCATTTCGGTCACGGTAGGGTTGTTAACTAGGCGGCCATCCTCTGCCTTGGCGCTGTTAAGTAAGTCTTGAAAAAGCTCGCCTAGGTGTTGCGTGCTGCCATGAGCTTTTTCGAGGTAGCTCCGTGCTTTGGAGTCTATGTGGCTCACACGTTCGTTTAAAGCAAGCGCTAAGTAGCCTTCAATAGCTGCTACAGGAGTGCGCATTTCGTGACTGGCGGTGCTAATAAAGTCGGCCCGTTGTTTTTCGGCAATGCGCTCTTCGCTGACGTCTCTAAAAATACCAACTGCGCCCGTAACGTTATTATTTTGGTCGGTGAGTGGGCTGACGCTTAAGCTAATTGCCACCAGTTTGCCGCTTTTAGTCTGTAAATATGCTTTATTGTCTCGAATAGTGGCGATTTCGGTGTAAATTCGTTCAAACGGGTCTTGTTCGGTAGTGTATGGCACTGCTTTTTCGTTAACGAGGGTTATAACTGAATGGTAGTCTAAGTTAATTGCGTCGCTCGCCAGCCACCCAGTTATATTGGCAGCGCCAGGGTTAAACATTTGAATTGTTTTTTCGGCATCAAGCAAAATAACACCATCGTCTATGGCGTTAAGAATAATATCTGACTTAAGTTTTTCATCGCGCAAGTTACTGGCAAGCACGTTTGATTTTGCAGCTGGTTTGTCTTTTTTGGGGCCAAGTCCGAACATGGTTAATGAGCCCACCGATTTTTTAGCATAAGCTTATTATGGAGTATTTGCCCTATTAATTGCAAGGTAAAACAGAGGTATTTTTAAAGTGGTATACTAAGTGCAGTAACTGCTATAAAACTATGGCTGTAAATAATAAAAAACATTCTAAAAACCAAAGTTACCTAACGGCACTTTTCGCGTCGTCGCAGCGCAGGCGTTTTGCAGCGCTTGTGGCAGTGCTTTTGGTGTTTTCGGCCGCGTTTGCCGGCTTTGCAACACTCCGTGAAGCGCCGCCGAGCTCTCGGGCTGGCTCGGCAGCATTACCGTTTGACTTACCGACAAACGCAACGTTGAAAGCGTCTAATAAAAAGGTGTTTGCCCACTATTTTACTCCGTACCCAATTTCGCTAGACAATAAGGTTTCTACAGCTGACTACTACACAAATAATTATATAAATCCTAATGGCGAAAGCGGCAAGCACGCTGCGTACGGAGGTTTGCTTCGTGACCGACCATTGGCGCGGGCGCCAATTGCGAGCAACTATCAGCTGGAAGATATGAAGACCGAGATTCGTCGCGCAACAGAAGCTGGGCTTGATGGCTTTACGGTAGACATGCTTGGTCTGAGTGGTGCGCACTGGGACCGCTTGAACTTGCTTTTGC
>CAZPLH010000053.1:0-5686 GCA_964587465.1 uncultured Candidatus Saccharibacteria bacterium
TTTTCGTTTTGTTTGAAAAACGGATTGTTAGTAACGCCGCCTGTCCAAACAACAGTCCGCGTTGGTATGCTTTTGCCGCTAACGCTTAACGTGCTGTCGGTTTCAGCTTCGACTTTTGCCTTAACCATAACGTGGACACCGAGTTTTTTTAGTCGAGCATTAATTTTTTTACTAGCTGTTTCAGACATATTGGGTAGTACGCGGGGTGCTGCATCGATTAAATCGATTGTTACGTGCGAACGTCGCAGACCGTGCCATTTAGCCGTACGATTCAAATAACTTACGAGTGCCGCTGAAAGCTCAACACCAGTTGCTCCCGCTCCGACAACGACGTAGTTTTTGTCGACGGCTTTGTCAGCAATAATTTCTTCATGAAGGTGTGTCCGAAACTTTTTTACACCTTCAGCCGATTTAATAGTATAGGAGTTCTCTTCTATGCCTGGTATGCCAAAATAGCTTGAAACTACCCCCAGTGCAATAACTGCATAATCGTAGTGAAATATTTTCCCCGATGTGGTTTTGATTGTCCGCTGCTTACGGTCAATGCTGGCGGCGGTATCGAGCACGAAATCAACATGTTCGATATCGGCAAGTACTTCACCAATCGGTATAATCGCTTCTTTTTCACGATATCCGGTCGCAACGCGGTATAGTCCAGGGCTATACCTAAAATTTGGTTCGTCCGAAATTATAGTTATACGTAAATTCTTTGGATTTACATTTTTGAGGTTTCTGACAAGCGTGAGTCCGGCCCAGCCGCCACCCACAATGACAAGGTGTTTACGTAGCATAAGCGTTATTGTATCACGATGTTATTTTGCGCTTATGCTTCGTTCGTTGTAATCTTATATCTGTATGCAGGACTTAGAGCAAAAACTAAAAGATATTATTGAGGGTCAAACTGACACCAGCGATGTTGCACTAGAGCACTATAGCCACGACGCAAGTATGTTCGAGCTTGTGCCAAAAGTAATCACGTACCCAAAACATTCTAAAGATGTACAGTCGATTGTTAAGTTTGTCGCAGCAAACAAAGCTGCTAATCCAGACCTTTCCATAACTCCTCGAAGCGCAGGGACCGACATGTCGGGCGCTGCCGTTGGTGAATCTATAATTCTTGACTTTACCGAGCACTTTCATGAAATCAGCAACGTAAGTGCCGAATCGGCTACCGTACAACCCGGAGTTTTTTATCGTGATTTCGAATTGAAAACACTCGAATTTGGAAGCTATATGCCAAGCTACCCTGCATCACGTGATTTGTGCACCGTCGGTGGTATGGTCAATAACAATTCGGGCGGGGAAAAGTCGCTTCGCTATGGCAAGACCGAAAAATATGTTACTGAACTTAAGATGGTCTTGGCAGATGGCAATGAATACGTCATCCGACCATTGAATAAATCCGAACTTGACGCAAAGATTGCTCAGAATGATTTTGAAGGTAATATTTACAAGCAGATTTTTGAACTCGTCGACCAGAATTACGACAAAATTAAGGCGGCGAAGCCACATGTTTCAAAAGATTCAACCGGGTATCATTTATGGAACATTTGGGACCGTGAAACAGGCGTATTTGACCTGACTCAGCTATTCGTTGGGGCGCAGGGAACGCTTGGGCTTATGACCGAATCAAAACTTAGGCTTGTGCCAAAGGCGAAGCATTCGGGTGTTTTGGTTTGTTTCCTTAAAGATATTTCTAAGCTTGGACCACTCATCAATGATGTTTTGACGCATAATCCTGAAAGTTTTGAGTGTTTTGATGATGTTACGCTTGGGCTTTCATTTAAGTTTTTCTTTTCGTTCAGAAAACGGTTAGGGCTTAAGGGGCTTGTAGAATTGGGCTGGCGTTTAATACCTGATGCACTTATGTTGCTTCGCGGTGTGCCTAAACTTATTTTGCTCATTGAGTTTACTGGAGAAACCCCAGAAGAAGTAACTCAGAAAGTTCACGCCATGAAGCAGGCACTCAAACCTTATAACATGGCTATGGAAGAAGACGATACCGAAGCAAAGAGTAAGAAATTCTGGATTATGCGCCGAGAAAGCTTTAGCCTACTCCGTAGTAAAGTGAAAGACAAGCACACTGCTCCATTTATGGATGACCTTGTAGTGCCACCAAAGAATTTGCCTGAATTTTTGCCTAAGATTCGCGAAGTAATAAAAAAGTATAAGTTATTTGCGACCATTGCAGGGCACATGGGAGATGGTAATTTCCACATTATTCCACTTATGAAAATTGAAGACCCGAAAGAAAAAGCAAAACTCGAACCCGCTATGCGCGAAATAAATGCATTAATCTTGCAGTATGAAGGTAGCCTCAGTGGCGAGCACAACGATGGCATGATTCGCGGGCCGTGGCTTGGCGATATGTACGGTCCAGAAGTGTTGGGCTACTTTAAGCAGGCAAAACAAATTTTGGACCCACAGAACATTTTTAATCCGCATAAAAAGACAGATTCGAATTGGGAATTTAGCATGGCGCATTTAAGGGAGCATTTTTAATGGACAATATTAAGTATTTTTTGGAAAAGAAACTGCCCGACTATAAGCAGTACTCGCTGTATTTAGTGTGGTTTGCCGGTGTCGGTGCACTAATTGGTAGTATGGCATTCAGTGAAATCATGAACTTAGTCCCGTGCAAGTTATGTTGGTGGGAGCGCATTTTTATGTATAGCATCCCGTTTATAGCTACCGTGGGTATTCTGCGTAAAGATGCAAAGTTTGTGTACTATGTTTTGCCATTGAGCATCCTTGGTTCATTAGTGGCGGGGTATCACAGCTTGTTACAATGGGGCGTCATAAAAGAGGCGGTCATCAACTGTTCGTTAGATGGTGCGGTTTCTTGTGCCGACCCTCAAATTAATTGGTTTGGATTTATCACGATACCTTTCATGGCATTTGTGACGTTCGTAGCCATTACCATCTTTTGCTGGTTAAGCATTCCTCCGGCCAAGAAAAAGTAGTACAGCTATACAATAATTCAATAATAAGTGCTATAGTACAACGAATATGAGTCAGTTTAGCGTCACACCGTTTCAGCGAAAAGCACTTGCTATAACAACAGCAGTAGCTGTATTGTTCGGTGCGTATTTCTTGTGGGGATACTTTTTACTTATTGTACTTGCGGGAATTGTGGCGTTTACCTTTAACCCCGTATACATGTGGTTACTCAAAAAGTTACGAGGAAATAAAGCCGCCGCATCGTCGATTACACTCGTAATCACTATTTTAGCTATCGTAATTCCACTACTCATAGTGCTATTTATTACTGCTAAAGAAGTTGCGACGGCGGTCGACTATTTAAAGGGTGTCGATATCCAAAAAACAGAACGTGACGTTATTGAAGCAATTAATAATATATTAAGTAAGCTAAATATTTCGTACCAGCTTTCGCCCGAAGTTATTAAGGAATCACTGACAAAAGCGCTACAGACTTTCGGAACTTCATTACTGAAGGAGCTTGCCTCTACGGCGGGTAATGTCTTTAGCTTCTTTACAACAGCCGTAATTTACATTTTTGTGTTTTTGTCAGTTTTGCTCAACCAAGATCGCATAATTTCACTTGTAAAGCGACTGAACCCACTTGGAAAAGAAGTCGGTGAGTTGTACATAAATCGTACGGGCGCTATGACAAAAGCAATGGTTAAAGGGCAGTTCATAATTGCTTTTTTGCAAGGTTTAATAGACGCCGGGCTATTGGCCATAGCGGGACTTCCTGATTTATTTTTCTTTTTCTTAGTGCTATTAACAGCACTCTCAATTATTCCATTAGGCGGAGGTATAATCGCGATTCCAATAGGTATTGCAATGATATTTACTGGCAATATTTGGGGAGGTCTATTAGTAATTGCTGGACACATACTTATAGTGACAAATATCGATAACGTACTTCGACCTCGATTAGTGCCGCAGCAGGCGCGCCTTGATTCGGCTCTAACGTTGTTAGCGGTGTTCTCTGGTATCAAGTTCTTTGGATTTTTGGGCATCGTTATAGGCCCAGTAATCATGATATTAATTGTCAGTACCATCCAGGTGTACTTGGAAGTATTCCATAACGAAGATGCTGTAAAGAAAGAGCAAGAACAAAAAAAGCGTCGTATTACTGAGCGCGTTCAATTTTGGAAAAAATAGAATCTTTGACTAAACATGCATATAGTTGTATAATTTTGCCAAATTAAGGTACCCCTATGGCAAAGAAGAATCAGAAACAAGCTACACCTAAGAATAACGAGCACGATGAGTTGTTGGCGTTAAAAAAAGAAAACGATGCCCTTAAAGCAGAGATTAAGAATGTGAAAAATTCTACCGAGCCCAAACGCCGAGCAAAATCATTCTGGCGTGCTTTAGGTGCAGGGTTTTTCGCTATTTTGGCGGTCCTGTCATTTACGTTGCTCAACATAGCCTATTGGTCTAAAAGCACCGTGGTAAATACAGATAAGTTCGTATCTACTATGCAGCCACTTATTAAAGACCCCGATGTGCAAAAAGCGTTACAAACCGAAATTACCAATGAAGTTTTTGCACAAATCAATCTTGAAGCGGAGCTTAAGAAGGCGCTTCCTGAAAATTTGCAGTTTATTGCTGCACCATTCGCCGGGCAGGTTAAAAGTTTTACGTACGGTAAAATCGGCGACGTGCTAAATTCGCAACAGGCGTATGATGTATGGACAAAAGTCTTACAAACAGGGCACAGCCAGATTATCGCGTACATACAAGACCCAAATAATTCGGGTAAAATCACTGTCGATAGCGTATATCAACTTGCCGGTGAACAGCTAAAGAATAGCGATGTCGGATTTTTGTTTAATAAGAAACTTCCAAGTTCCGTAAGTACTATTACCCTTGCGAATGTAGAGGGTGTGCCTAAAGCCCGAGCTGCATTAAATGCGCTTGAGCGCTCTACGATTGTGCTAGGTGCGATTGCTCTAGTTTCGGGAGCCTTGGCGATAGCAATGAGCATAAAGCGCCGAAACATGATTATGGGGCTATCGATAGCTACGTTTATATTTATGCTTGTCACACTCGCTGCATATACTTTAGCGGCTAATGATGTACGAACGCTTGTTACCCCAAATCTTGCTGCGGCTACAGAATCGGTCTATAAAATTATCACAAAGCCACTTCTTGAACAGACCCAAGGTGTAGCGGCATTTTTGGGATCTATAATAATTTTGGTAGTCGTAACCTCGAAATGGCCATCAATGGCCAAGGCTCGTGCATACGTCCGTAAAGGATTTGACTTTGTACTTGGAAAGATTGTCCGGGATTGGCGAGGGGCAAGTTTCTTGAATTGGACAGCAGACAATCACTCAGTAATTTCGTGGACCCTCATAGCTGTATCGTATGCATTATTCGCACTTCGAATTCCTCCAACAGTAAACGGTGTAAAAGAAGCGTTACTATTCAGTGGAGTTACAATTTTGGCTGTAGAAGTAGTAGCCTCGCTTTCTCGCGTTACACGAAAATAGGGTACAATGGCCGTAATGGCCACAACCAGGAGTACCAATACCAGTCCGATGCCCGAATGGATTCCGCGGCTTGTTGCTACGGTAATTGTTTCGGTGCTTGCAATCGCATTCACCATATTTTTAGTAACTAAATTACGTGGGCTTATTGCGCTTGTTCTCGTAGCCCTCTTTTTGTCGTTTGCCTTGGAGCCGTTTGTGAATCGTCTTGTTCAACGTGG
>CAZPLH010000054.1:0-5565 GCA_964587465.1 uncultured Candidatus Saccharibacteria bacterium
AACAAAAAGTTGGCTGCTGAATCGGTGACCTTGCAAAAATAAATACAAAAATAAAATGCACGAACCAGTATTACTTAAACAAGTACTCGAGTACCTCGACCCCCAAAAGGGTGAATCGTACCTAGACGCGACCGCCGGTTACGGAGGCCACGCAGGTGCGGTTTTGAACGTATCCGAGAACTTTAGCGAGAGTGTACTTGTAGACCGCGACCAAATGGCGATCGACGAGCTCACCAACCTTTTTAGCGAGAAAGGTGTACGAATCATCAAAAATGATTTTTATACCGCTGCGGAACAGCTTGCGAAAGAAGGGAAGAAGTTCGACATGATTTTAGCCGACTTGGGAGTGTCGTCACCACACCTTGACATAGCGAGTCGTGGTTTTAGCTTTGCCAAATCAGGACCGCTCGATATGCGAATGGATCAATCCCAAAGATTGTCCGCTGCGGAAATCGCAAACGAGTGGCCAGAAGAGGACATTGCACAGATAATTCGTGACTATGGCGAAGAGCCAAAAGCACGAAGAATCGCCCAGGCTATGGTGCAAAATAGACCATATGCTACCACCGACGAACTGGCCAAGGTAATAGCTCGGGCTATACCGGGCAAGTGGGGGGCTAAACACCCTGCCACTCGCACCTTTCAGGCTTTACGCATCGCCGTAAACAGTGAACTCGAATTACTAACCAAGGCTTTGCCTATTTGGGTAGAACTACTCAATCCTGGCGGAAGACTTGGAATTATTAGTTTTCATTCACTCGAAGATCGCATCGTGAAACGCTTCTTTAGCGAAGTAGCAGGCGAGCGTTACGACACGAGCATGAGGCCGCTCACAAAACACCCGGTTGAACCGAGCGAACACGAGATAGCTTTTAATCCGCGATCCCGAAGTTCAAAGCTTAGGGTCGCCGCAAAAATAAAAAACAACGAAAGGCCTAGTGATGCACATTAAAGTCACTGGTCGGTCAGTTGCTCATAAGGTAGTTGTACACGTTCTGTAAGGACAGATACAACTGCGAGTAACTATCCAACAAAAAGCTTTGCACCTCTCAAAAAAAGAGGTGCAAAGCACCAAAATAAAAACAAAAAAACTGCGAAAAAATATGACATACGGAAAAACTGTACTTTCAAGTCGAGCGAGTGCGTATCAACGCAATCATAACGTCGTAACAATGAACACAAGCCGAGCGGGCCTTGGTCCGGTATCGAACATTATTGTGCTTGTTGTTTTGATGTGTTTGTTGGGGCTTATGTACCTAACGCAAGTTACTAAAACGAATGCTTTGGGTTACAAAGTGTCGGATTTGACTACTCAGCAAAGTAACTTAAAAGAAGAATACGCTAGTTTACAGGTTGAATCCGAGCGCTTGCAAAGCCTTGACCGTGTAAAGACTAGCGAAACCGCCGCAAAACTACCTGATACAAAGCCGACCGCTTTCGTCAGCAACTAATATCTGTTGCCAGAGGTGTTATAATTAAAGCATTAGCGAATAGCTAAGCGTTTGTATGAATTATCGCTCGCAACAACAAAAAGTACCTGTCCCAAAAAGAATAGACAGAACACAGCTGCTCAAGGTGTTCTTGTTTGCTATTGGGGTGATTTTTGTTGGCAGACTCTTTTATGTACAGATTATTCGACACGATTATTACGCTGCGCAGGCCTTAGCCGAACACACTAAAAAGTACGAGATTCCCGCACCGCGAGGGCTTATTAAGGTGCAGGATGGTAGTAGTACATCAATTTTGGTATTGAACGAAAAACGTAACCTAATTTATGCTGACCCGAAGTTTATTACCGATAGTAAAGATGCAGCCAAGAAGGTGGTGGGTATTTTGGGCGGCGACGAGCAAGACATTGCAAAAAAACTGGGTAGTGAGAGCCGCTATGTAATTTTGGCTAAGAAAACGCCAACCGACCAAGCGCAGCGCCTTAAGGACTTAAAAATAAAAGGAATTTATTTTAAAGATGTAACGGTACGCACATACCCGCAAGGCTCGCTTGCTGCTCAGCTTTTGGGATTTGTGAATGATGACGGTGAAGGGCAGTACGGCCTTGAAGGTTACTTAGACAAAGAGTTGTCAGGGAAAAACGGTATTCAAAAGGCTGTCACCGATGTAAATGGTGTGCCGCTTGCCGTAAACAACGATAATATTGCTAAGCGGGCGCAAGCGGGTGATGACGTGACGCTGACCATAGACTTAGGCATGCAGCGGCTGGTTGAAGAGAAGCTAAAAGAGGGCGTCGAATCAACTAAGGCGATTTCTGGTAACGCAGTGCTCTTGGACGTAAGCGATGGGTCGATAAAAGCCATGGCTAATTACCCGACCTACGACCCAAATGCGTATGACAAGGTAAGCGATCAAAAGTTATTTACCAATAATGCGGTAACCGGTGCTTGGGAGCCAGGTTCAGTATTGAAACCACTTCTTATTGCGGCAGGTTTGAATGAAGGCAAAATAAATCAAAACTTTAGCTATTTTGATAATACCTTTGTACAGGTAGAGGACCGCAAAATTACAAACGCGTTAAACTACGGCGCCCAAACAATGACGGTACTCGATATATTACAAAAATCGTTAAACACTGGCGCGGTTACGGTGCTCCGACAGTTTGGCAACGGTGAAATTACCTTGCAGGCACGTGAGCTTTGGTACAAGTATCTAACAGAGCGGTATCAATTTGGTAAAACAACAGGGGTGGAACAAAGTGGTGAAGCAGCCGGTTACATAGCTAAGCCCGATGAAGGCGACGCGCAAGATGTGCGGTATTCAAATATGGCGTTTGGACAGGGTATGACAGTAACGCCACTACAAATTGCTGCAGCTTACGTTGCACTGGCAAATGGTGGTACCTACCATAAGCCGCACTTAGTTCAGTCGGTTGACTCTAATGGCAAAGTGACTCCATATGTAGATACAGCAGGAACGAGTGTACTTACGCCAGATTCAGCGAACACAGTTAAGGGGTTACTGCAAAAAGTGCTAGAAGCAAACAATAAAGCTGCTGTTCGACCAGGTTATGCCCTTGGCGCAAAAAGTGGTAGCGCACAAACCGCGGGTGATAATGGAGCCTATAAGATTGATGTCTATAACGGTGTATATATTGGGTACATTGGTGGTGATGCGCCCAAGTATGTGCTTTTGGTGCGCCTTGACGAGCCAAAAACAGATGCGTTTGTTAGTACATCAGCGGCTCGTGTTTGGAGTTGGGTAAGCAACGGGCTCATTGATAACTTCTCTATAGCGCCAAAACGCTAATGTATTTCTTTTAACAGGGGCGAAAGTTGCTTTTTAAAGCGCTTGACTTCGGTAAAATGTGGTATAATTAATCCTAAGAAAACGAAAAATAAAAAATATAGGGTCAAATACATTACTCATGAACTCAATTACCGTCGCGATTCAGTCAGAAACCTTGGTGCGCATTTTTTTGCTTGGGTTTTTAGGCTTCGCTGTCAGTATGCTCATTACGCCCATCTATACGACATTCGCATATAAAGGGCAGTGGTGGAAGAAGCCACGAACTACCGACGTTTCAGGTAAACCAGCTACCGAATTTCAAAAACTGCATGCTGCAAAACACCGCCGAAATATTCCAACCATGGCGGGGCTTATTGTTATTATTGGCGTCGCAATTGTGACGCTACTATTTAATTTGAGCCGCGAACAAACTTGGTTACCACTTGCTGCAATGGTAGGGGCGGGGCTGGTCGGCCTTATTGATGATTATATTAATATTCGTGGTGACGGAACAGGGGTTGCTGGCCTTCGCTCGAAATTAAAACTCTTTTTAATTATGGGGGTTGCTACGGTTGGCGGTATTTGGTTTTATGCCAAAAACGGCATTGATTCGTTCCACGTACCTGTGATTGGCGCCGTAAGTATTGGCTGGTTAATTGTGCCACTTTTCGTGCTTGTTGTTGTTGCTACTGCTAACGCCGTAAATATTTCAGACGGGCTCGATGGGCTCGCCGGCGGACTCTTAACGAGTGCCTTCGGTGTTTACACGCTTATTGCGTTCTTGCAACAGCGCTACGGAGTTGCAGCATTTTGTCTTACCATGTGTGGCGCGCTTTTGGCGTACGTGTGGTTCAATATTTTCCCTGCTCGATTCTTTATGGGCGATGTTGGAAGCTTTGCACTGGGTACGGCGCTTGGTGTCGTGGCGATGATAACCGATACTTTGCTGTTATTGCCGGTAATTGGCCTCGTATTTGTTGCCGAAGCGGGCTCGGTTATTATTCAGAATATTTCTAAAAAACTCCGTAATGGTAAGAAAATCTTTAGGATTAGCCCCATACATCACCATTTTGAAGCAATAGGCTGGCCAGAAACAAAAGTTACCATGCGTTTTTGGGTAATTGGTAATGTCTGTGCGGTTGTGAGTATCGCGCTCGCCATTCTTGGAGGCTTCGTCTAATGAATCGCTTTGCCCGACCGGGCAGTGGCACGAGTGGGGAACTAGGACTCCGAAAGCATCGGCCCGATTACGGGCTGATTGTTATTTCAAGCATCTTACTTGCTGTAGGCTTAGTCGTGATGTATTCAATTGGGCCTGCACTTGCTGCGCAGGGCGGTGGAGTAGGCGATAACTACTTTGTTACACGTCAATTTATTGCAATTATTTTTGGTTTGGCCGCGTTTTGGGCGACATCAAGAATCCCGCTTGGAACATGGCAGAAGTGGCAGAAGCCACTCATTGTGGTGACGATTTTACTGTGTTTGGCCACTGTTCTTATGGGTGGTAGAGGTAACCGTTGGATTCAGCTGGGTGTTTTGTCATTCCAGCCAGTTGAATTGGTGAAATTTACGCTCGTAGTCTTGTTTGCTGGGTTTTTGTCGGGCATCGTTTCGTCTGGTCAAACACAATCTCTCAAAACGCTGCGCCCGCTGCTTTACACTATGGGTGCTTTTGGTTTTGTCATTGTGGCTTTGCAAAAAGACCTTGGCTCTACCGTGGTGCTTATGGCGATGATTGCCATAATGGCATACATTGCCGGTTTGCCAATGAAACGGTTATTTATATTCGGCGGTATTGCGTTGGCTGTGATAATTTTAGCAATTACGAGTACGGCGTACAGGCGTGAGCGATTTTTGACCTTTATGCAACCAGAGCGTGACTGTGCCGTAGAAGGGTATCATGCCTGCCAGGCGCTCATAGCCGTTGGTTCGGGTGGTGTGCTCGGTGTTGGTGTCGGTCGGAGCGTGCAGGCCTATGGGTATTTGCCAAAAGCCTATAATGACTCTATTTTTGCAATTTATGCTGAAAAATTTGGATTCGTTGGCGTGGTGGCGCTACTTGCACTGTTTGGTTCGTTATTGCTGCGTATTTTGAACGTTATGGCGCGTGCCCCTAATGTTGAAACGCAGTTAATATGCGCCGGTGTTTTTGCCTGGCTAGCAGTGCAAACAGCCGTAAATGTTGGTGCTATGGTTGGGCTTTTACCACTAAAGGGGATTACTTTGCCCCTTATTAGCTATGGTGGCACCAGCCTGGTGTTTGTTATGGCGGCACTTGGATTAGTTTTTCAAATTTCTATGTACACCAGTATGCGTAAAAGCTTGGGC
>CAZPLH010000055.1:0-5531 GCA_964587465.1 uncultured Candidatus Saccharibacteria bacterium
ACTGCCCCGCATGACCGTACTTGAAAATGTTGCCTTGCCCCTTGCTTACAAAGGAATTACGAATATTCGCCGCTTGCACCGCGCGTCTGAACTGCTCGATAAAATTGGTTTAAAAAACCGCGAGTATTATTACCCACGCCAACTCAGCGGTGGTCAGCTACAACGCGCAGCGATTGCAAGAGCGCTCATAAACAAGCCTGGAATTCTGATTGCCGATGAGCCAACCGGAAACCTAGATTCTGCCAGCAATAAGGTAGTTATGAACTTACTAAAAGACATCCATAAAGGCGGCAACACCATCATTATGGTGACGCACAACGTCGAGCTCACCGCTTACGCCAGCCGTGTCGTGTACATGATTGATGGGCACATTCACCAAGACAAACCACTGCGCGAAAACGAAACGGCCGATATTTTTAAACTGCACAATGCGCCAAGTATCGATAAAACAAAGCGCGGCCAAAAGAAAAAGAAGGCCAAAAAATGATATACAACAACCTTAAAATGGCGCTGGCGAGTATTCGCAGTGCAAAAATTCGCAGCTTCTTAACCATGCTCGGTATTGTGATTGGCGTTATGAGCGTTGTGGTTACCGTGTCACTGGGCGAAGGCATAAAAAACCAAGTCGTAAAGCAGGTAAATCAGCTTGGCAGCGATGTAATTGTCGTCCGCCCGGGTAAAACAATAGAGCGCGATGCCAATGGCAAAATAACCAAGTTTAACGTGGTGTCGAGTTTTGGAGCCAGCACCATTACCGAAAATGACGTTGTCGACATTAGAAAAATAAGTGGGGTTGCAGCCGTTGCGCCTGCTTCGCTGGTAACCGCAGCCATCACCACTCCAGAAACGCAAGATTATGCTGGCGCTTTAGTCATTGGGACAACCAGTGATATGAGCAAAATATTGAATCAAAAAATGGATTTTGGCGACTTCTTTACCGATGATAGCTCTAAAAAACTCGAAGCAATTATAGGCAGTAACGTCGCTGCTGCCGTGTTTAAGCAGCGCGACCCTATTGGGCGAGTCATGACATTGCGCGGTGAAGAATTCGTTGTTCGTGGCATTTACGCACCCTTCCCTAACAACCCGCTAAATGTTGGCCAAAACTATAACGACGCAGTGTTCATACCAATAGAAACCAGCAAAAAAATAGCGGGTGGCACGACCGAAATCCGCGAACTGAGCATTAAGCCCGAAAATGCAGAACAATCAGATGAATTGGTCAAACGTATTTCGGCGGCTTTAGTAAAAAATCATGGTGGTCAAGAAGATTTCACCATTCTAAAACAGTCTGAATTTATCGATGCGACCAGCCAAGTCTTTAGCGTTCTTACTACGTTTGTGGCGGCCATAGCGGGCATTTCTTTGCTTGTGGGCGGCATTGGCATTATGAACATCATGCTGGTAAGCGTTAGTGAACGCACCCGTGAAATTGGCGTACGCAAAGCAATTGGCGCAACGAACAAGCAAATCTTAGGTCAGTTCTTAATTGAAGCTATGGTCCTTAGCGCTGTTGGTGGAATTATTGGTGTTGCACTTTCTGCTGCCGCAGCATATATTATTCGGCTTACGACCGACCTCAGCCCATCGTTATCGATTAAAACAATATTAGTTGCAACCGGGTTAGCCGCTGTAGTTGGCGTGGTGTTCGGAATGGCGCCTGCCATTAAAGCTGCGCGAAAAGACCCTATTCAGGCACTACGCCACGAATAAAAAACAGTTCTAACCGAGTTCTACTTTAAATTTTTCAACCAAGTCAACTGGGGTTGGGTTCACGTTGTTGAGGATTGCAAGGTAAATACTCACAAAGTCGCCTAGGGTCACCGCCCACACAAGCTGCTGCAGCAAGGTTTCACCTTGTGGCGTAATAGTAATTGGCGCCGGACGCTTGCCGGAAAGCAACCGGGCACTGACATCAAAACGTTTTTGTACTCGCTCGTGCTCAAGGTTCGATTGAATTTCCACCACAGCAAATGGCTTTTCGAGCGGCTGACCCGACCAGCCGATAAACTCATTGTGGTTAAACTCAGGGTACTGGTTAACCCAGGCAAGGTTTTTTGCATTTTCGTTAAAGCAAATCTTCCACTTATTGGCAGCTGGGAACATCTTTGGTCCAGCATACATAATGACCGTTTTGCCCGCCAAATCAAGCGCAGTCTGCTTTGAAAGATTGTCGGCAGTCGCAACATCAGGGCGGCGCTTCTCAAGCTCACCTTGTAACCAGCCCGCTGTCGACAAAAGTTCTGCCTTGCTTCCAGCAGGTACGAGCCCAAGCGGCTCAAGTACATGAATAAACGCGCTCAAAAAGTAAAGGGTACACATGCGCGGCTGAATGCCGCCAGGAATAGTAACGAGCGGGTAGCCTTTTTTGGTTGCATGAGCCGCCAGCTTACCGCCAGCTGCCACAACAACAATTTGCGCACCTGCAGCTTCAGCCGCCTGTAGCGCCTCAAGCGTTTCTTCAGTGTTACCTGAATAGCTTGAAGAAATGAATAACGTGCCGGGGCCAACGTACTCTGGGATTCTATAGTCCCGGGCTATCTCGAACGGTACATTGGGACGAGCCCACGAAGTTAACAAAACCCCCGGGAGTGCCGAGCCACCCATGCCTGCAAGAACGACATTTTGAATTGGCGCTTCAGTTACTTTTCCGACATCATAAGTGTAGGCAAGCTGTTCGTGCTGCCGTCCGGCTACGCCAAGTGCATCTTGTGGGTCGCGTTCATGAATAAGTTTAAGGTCGTCGAGCATGGTTTCTCCAATTGGTTATTTATTAACGGTAATGCTTTTGATACATTGTAAGTTGAATCTTTATTATATATGAAAAAGTGGCTCAACAGAGTCAAGGGGGTGGAATGTACGGACAAGACGATAACCAGCAAGTGAGCGCGTGGCAAGACCCTGCAATGCCGCAACAACAGCCAGTTGATGCGCCCGTTGCAGACACAACTTATACCGACGGCACATACGGACAACAGGCTAACGACAATACGAGCGTACCTACCGCACCAAACGACTGGCAAGCACCAACACCTGTCGCTGATGCGTGGGCGACATCACCTGCCGTTGAAGAGCCGGCACCCACAGAGACCCCTGCAGCGCCCGTACTTAATACTCCCGCTCCGAGTGACGACTTGCAGGCCATAAAACAAAAAGCATTAACCGAACTTTCACCACTTGTCGGGCACCTCGAGCAATCACCCGAAGAAAAGTTCAAAACAACCATGATGCTTATTCAGGCTTCAGACGACCAAAGCCTTATTCCGCAAGCCTATGAATCAGCTCAAGCTATTAACGATGAAAAAGTAAAAGCTCAGGCGCTTTTGGACATCGTAAACGAAATAAATTATTTCAGCCAAGGCCAAAACTAAAAAAGAGCCCTACGGGGCTCTTTTTTACGTAAGCTTTCTAACAAGCACTACGCGGTAAATAAGCGCGCCGAGTATGCTACTCACTACAAAAATTCCAAGAATACTGCCCGCACCTGTATTTGGCACCGTTGTGGCAACCGGCGTCGCCGTAGTAGTTGGTGCTGCAGAAGATGAGGTAGCAGCAGTGGAGCTACTTGCCGCACTTGTACTGCTATTGGCTGGCTGCGTTTGCGTATCTACGGCAACCGAGCTACTTGAACCAGTGGTCACCGCAGCAGAGCCGGGCGTAGTTGTCGTCACCGTTGCCGTGCCGCTGGTGCTATTTGCGAGCGATTCACCGGTAACTACTTTTGTGATTGAATCACCCTGGTTGTTCTTGCCCGTTACTTGGTAATACGTCCAGCGCCCACCAAAGAAAATACCAACAAGCACCGCCAAAATAACAAACAAAATAAATAACGACCACATTACGGCGAGCGGACGACTCACGGCATCAGTCGTCTGAATGTAGTGCGCCGGTGCGGTAAGCTTTTCCTTACCATTTTTTGTCAGTCCTGCCATGTAGTTCTCTCCTAATAGTCAGATTGTATAGGCATTAATTTGCAAAAGCAATAAATCATTTTATACGTGCTTATGCTTATCCGCCTTACGTAATAAAAAAGAGCGGACGCATCCGCTCTTTTTAGCAGTAGCTTGTGCTTAGTAATCTAAGCCCATAGGCCCGGGTACGGCCGGATTTACCTTTTCGGGAATGTCGACGACTAACGCACCCATGGTCATTGCGGTGCCTGCTATACTTGCAGCGTTCTGGAGCGCCTCTTTAGTAACGCGAGCTGGGTCAACAACACCCGCCGCCTTTAAGTCAACAAGCTTAGTTGGGTTATTCACATCAACGCCCATACCGGCTTTACCAGCCTTAATTTGCGGCAACCACTCGTCTGCGTTAAGCCCTGCGTTGCTCAGCAAAATCCTAAATGGTTGTTCAAGCGCATTTTTCAACAACTGACTACCCGCAGCAACGGCGTCGCTGCCCTCTACCTTAATTCCTTTTGCAAGGGTCAGTAGGGTAACACCACCGCCAGGAACAATACCTTCATCGAGTGCAGCTTTAACGGCGGCAACAGCGTCATCTACGCGGTATTTCTTTTCTTCGATTTCAGTCTCAGTGGCACCGCCAACTTTAATAACCGCAACCTTGCCACTCAGCGCAGCCCGACGCTTGTCTATGTTGCTACGGTCGTAGCCGCTTTTAGCGTTCTTGCTTTGAGAATCAAGTAGGCTTAGGCGCGCCTTTACATTAGTTGGCCGACCTCCCCCTTCAATGATGGTTGTTTGGTCGTTCGACACAATAACTTTACGCGCCGTACCGACAAAACTGAGTTCAGCCGTTTCAAAACTGTGGCCTTGCTCTTCGCTAATAACGGTTGCACCGGTAAGCACCGCAATGTCGTGTAAGATTTCTTTCTTGTTATCGCCAAAGCTTGGCGCTTTAACCGCTACGGTGTTAAATACGCCTTTTAACTTGTTAAGTACAAGCGTTGTAAGCGCTTCACCTTCAACATCTTCGGCAATAAGTACTAAGTCTTTTTTACCCGCCTGTGCAAGTTGCTCGAGCAGTGGTAAAAATTCTTGTACGTTACTAATCTTTTTATCGGTAATAATGATCGCAGGCTTGTCATACACCGCTTCCATGCGCGCCGTGTCGGTCACAAAATACGGGCTGACAAAACCTTTGTCTATGGTGAATCCTTCTACCACTTCTTGCTCTAAGCCAAGACCCTGCCCTTGTTCTACAGTTACAATGCCGTCTTTGCCAACTTTGCTAATAACATCTGCGATGAGCGCGCCAATTTCGGCGTCACCTGCACTAATGGTGGCAACTTCTGCAACACGCTTTTTGTTCTCTTTAATGTCTTCGGCCAAAGTACCCAGTTTTGCAACCGCATCGTGCGCTGCAGCTTCAAGGCCTTTACGAAGCAACATTGGGTTATGGCCTGCTGCAATCAGTTTATTGGCCTCGTTCAAAATGTGATACGTCAAAACTGTAACCGTTGTGGTGCCGTCACCAGCAACGTCGTTCATTTTGTTTGCAGCCTGCTTAATCAGCTCGGCGCCAACCTTGTAGCCCAGGGTTTCGTCGTCTGCTTCAGGCAAATCGAC
>CAZPLH010000056.1:0-5221 GCA_964587465.1 uncultured Candidatus Saccharibacteria bacterium
TAAAAAAGTCCTAATTTATTAGGGCTTTTTTAGATTGCTAACAGTGTAAAAACGAGTATACTAAAAACCATAAGCTAAGGAGTTTGCGCATGATATTTTTATGGATAGCATTGGCTTTAGTAGTCGTGCTGGTAATTTACGTAATTGCTACCTACAACGGTTTAGTAAAACTTAATGTTCGTGTAGACGAAGCCTGGAGCGACATTACTGTTCAGCTTAAGCGCCGTTACGACCTTATTCCTAACTTGGTAAACAGCGTACAAGGTTACGCCAAGCACGAAAGTGGAGTGTTTACTAAGGTTACCGAAGCGCGCGCAAACGCCCTTAACGCGCAGGGCCCAGCTGAAGCTGCAAAAGCAGAAAACATGCTGAGCGGTGCCCTAAAAAGCCTATTTGCGGTAGCAGAAGCATACCCAGACCTTAAGGCAAGCGAAAACTTTAAGCACCTTCAAGAAGAACTAGTAGACACCGAAGATAAAATTCAGGCATCACGCCGCTTTTACAATGGTTCTGCACGTGACTTAAACATTAAAATTAAGGTATTTCCTAACACGATTTTTGCAAAAAGCCTTGGCTTTCACGAGCGTGAGTTCTTTGAATTAGACGAAGCACAAACAGCTGAAGTCCAGAACCCTGTAGAAGTTAAGTTTTAAGGTAGGCTAGCTCTTGTATTCTCAGATAGACGCCAACAAGCGTAAGACTGTTTTATTGATGCTGGGATTCTTTTTCCTGGTAGGCTTAATTTCGCTCGCTATTGGCTGGTATTTTGGTTCGTATTCCATAACGCTGGTAGCTATTTTATTTTCGTTCGGATACGCGTTCTGGAGCTACTACGCTTCTGACAAGTTGGCGCTGAGCATTAACAATGCAAAGCAAATAGAAAAAAGTGATGCGCCCGAACTATGGCGCATTGTTGAAAACTTAGCTATTACCTATGGCTTACCCATGCCAAAGGTCTATGTAATTAACGATCCTGCCCTTAACGCGTTTGCTACTGGCCGTAACCCCGAACACGCTGCCGTAGCTGTAACTACCGGCCTACTAGAAGTTTTGAATAAACAAGAGCTCGAAGGTGTGCTGGCACACGAACTAGGGCACATACAGAACTACGATATCCGGGTTTCTATGCTGGCGTTTGGTTTGGTCGCGGCTGTTTCGCTTATTAGTGACATTGTGCTGCGTATGATGATTTGGGGCGACGACGGTGAAGGTAACAATAACCCCATTGCAATGGCAGTAGGCATTGTGGCGCTAATAATTGCGCCTATAGTAGCAACGCTTATTCAGCTTTCTATTTCGCGTAAGCGCGAATATTTGGCAGATGCAACCGGTGCGCTTACTACACGCTACCCAGAAGGCCTTGCAAGTGCACTCGAAAAAATTCGAGACAACGACCAGCCAATGCAAAAACAAAGCCCGTCTACGGCGCATTTGTTTTTTGCAAACCCACTTAGTAAAAAGTCGTTCAACAATTTGTTTAGTACACACCCGCCAATTGAAGATCGCATAGCAGCCCTCCGCGAAATGGGGAAACAGGCATAGTATGGCAAAAAAAGTACGAAAAAAGTCGGCAGAAGCAGCGACAAAAAAAGTGGTAAAACTACCAAAGTTTACTGCATTATGCGCAAGCACCTGGACTGAACTAAGCAGTTTTTGGCGCCCGCTTATGGGTGTTACGCTCGTGTATGCACTTTTGTACTACGTACTCGTACTTGGGTTTAGTATTTCGTATTCGTACCAAGATGTAGCCGATAGCATCACTTCGCAACTAGGCGCAAGTGCTGGCTGGCTTTCTAAAAGTTCGCTGACCATTGTTAATTTGTTTTCACCGACAACACAAAATGATTCGGCATCTATAGTGCAGTTTTTGCTTTTTGTTATTGCCACTTTGGCGATTATTTGGGTGCTTCGCCAGTTGCGTAACCTAAAGCATATTCGCATGCGCGATGCGTACTTTGAAGGTTCGGCACGTGTAGTGCCGGCAACGCTCGTTATGATTTTATTTTTGGTACCGTTTGTTCCAGCGATTATTGGCTCGTCTATTTTTACCATTGCGCTGGCTGGTTCAACCATTGAAATTGCGCTTGGAGCAATTGGCGCAGGGCTACTACTACTTTTAACAGTTTACTGGCTGTCCGCGTGGCTACCAGCAATTTACATTGTGTCGCTGCCAAAAGGCACACCCATTAAAGCAATTCGCGCTGCCGCTAAATTAACTAAAAAACGCAGATTTTGGATGATTCGAAATTTACTACTTGGTGTGCTTGCAACGCTCGCAATTACTTTTTTGGTAATGCTGCTTTTTGTTTGGCTATTACCAGCGGCATCACCAGTAGCTGCCATTATATGTAGTTTTGTTATATTTATGGTATTGCAAACGTACCTATTTATTATGTACCGGGGGCTACTTGATGAATCCTAAAGAGCGAGTACAAGAGCTAAAGAAGCTACTGAACGAATATTCGTACCAGTATCATGTGCTCGACAACCCGACTGTTTCAGACGCAGTGTACGACGGTTTATTTGGCGAGCTTAAAACAATAGAAGCAGCACACCCCGAACTTATTACCAGCGATTCACCAACCCAGCGCGTTGGCAATGAACTTATTGGTGGCTTCAAAAAAGTTACGCATAGCTCGCGTATGCTGAGCTTAAACGATGTGTTCAGCCGTGAAGAAGTAGAAGCGTGGGTAACACGCATGGAAAAGTTGTTACCTGGGCGCAAACACGAATACTTTGCTGATGTTAAAATGGACGGCCTTGCCTGTGCGCTTATTTACCAAGACGGGCTACTCGTGCAAGGAGTTACCCGTGGCGATAGCTTTGTGGGCGAAGACGTTACCGCTAATGTACGTACCATAAAAAATATTCCGTTAAGCTTGCACGAAAAGCCTGGGTTCGAACAGTTTTTGCATGGGCGTACTGAAATTCGCGGTGAAATAGTCATGCTAAAAAAAGACTTTGATAAGTTAAACGAGCGACGTAAAAAAGAAGGCCAGCCGGAATTTGCCAATCCGCGTAACTTGGCGGCTGGCACCATTCGCCAGCTAGACCCTAAGCTTGTTGCCGAACGTCCGTTAACGTTTATAGCGTACGATTTGTTGCGTGATGAGCCGAGCGATGTACCGACAAACATGTTTGCGTACGAAACATTAACCGCACTGGGCGTGCGACGTAACATGCAGGCTGGTACGTTTGAAACACTGAACGATGTCATGCATTTTGTCGATACGTGGGACGAAAAACGTAAAGAATTGCCGTACAACACAGATGGTTTGGTTATAAAAATTAACGACCGTGCTCAATTTGCTGAACTTGGCGTGGTCGGCAAGCAGCCGCGCGCTGCTGTTGCGTATAAGTATGCGGCTGAGCAGGCGACGACCATTGTTAAAGATATAGTAATTAGTATTGGTCGTACCGGTGCTGCGACACCTGTTGCAGTGTTCGACCCGGTAAGCGTAGCGGGTACTACTGTGCAGCATGCCAGTTTGCATAATGCCGACGAAATTGCCCGTAAAGACGTGCGCATTGGCGACACGGTAGTAATTTTTAAAGCGGGTGATATTATTCCGCAAGTAGAAAGCGTGGTGCTAGAACTTCGCCCTAAAAATGCTAAAAGCTTTGATTACGAACAAGCACTTGCGCATCAATACCCAGAACTAGAATTTGAACGGCCCGAAGGCGAAGTAGTGTTTAGGGTTAAGGGCGCGACTGGCCCGTTGCTGCTAAAGCGTGCGCTCGAGCATTTTGCAAGTAAAGGTGCTTTAGATATAGATACGTTGGGTGAAAAGAATGTTGTGGCGCTCGTAGACGCAGGTTTGGTTAGCGACCTGGCAGATATTTACCGCCTTACCAAAGAACAGCTACTAGGGCTCGATAGATTTGCGGAAATTTCTGCTCAAAAATTGATAGACGCCATTGCGGACAAAAAAACTCCACAACTAGAAAGATTTTTGTTTGGATTAGGTATTCGCCATGTTGGTATTCAGACGGCAATTGATTTAGTAAATAGGTTTGGTTCAATGCCGGCACTGCAGCAAGCAACCATAGACGAACTACAGGCAGTAGAAGGTGTTGGTGAAGTGGTTGCCGAAAGCATAGCGGCATGGTTTGCCGACGAAGATAATGTGCAGATGCTCGATAAGTTTAGTGAATTAGGCGTACAGCCAGTCTATGAAAAAAAGACGGGCGCGCTAGACGGTAAAAGCTTTGTAATAACAGGGACGCTTGAAACAATGGGGCGCGATGTTGCGGCCGAGCGTGTACGCGCACTTGGCGGTACGTTCCAAAGTAGTGTCGGTAAAGACACGACATATTTGGTTGCGGGCGGTAAAGTTGGTGCAAGTAAATTAGCAAAAGCTGAAAAACTAGGCACCATTGTCATAGACGAGCAAGAGTTTTTGCGACTCATTGACAACAAATAGCCTTAAGCGGTATAACCATACATAGGTGGATCGCGCGGTAACTGTAGCGACTTAAAAAACAAACACATATAAAATTAAACTTAAGTCGCACGGGTGGGCCCGCGCGATTTTTTATTTGAAATGAAAAGGCGCCCGGCCCCCACTTGCTGGATTGCAAGAGGGGCCGGGCGCTGTTGCCCTTTCTAGTTGTGTGGCTAGGCCACGTAGAAAGTGAGTGCGAAGTCCGCCGCACCGCTGACCGACAGGCTGCCGGTACGGTACGAAGAACCCATCCACGCTGTGAATGTGCTGGTGCCGGGCAGGCAGTAGAACGTCACCTGACCGTTGTTGTTGACAGCAGTCTTGGGGCTGAACACCCCTGAACTACCGGCATGGGTCACCTGGGCACTCGTTGCCGGGTTGCCCAGAGTGTCGTAGACCTGCACTGTGACCGGGTAGGTCACGAAGCTGACCGTGTACGGCCCCGAGTCGGGTACCGTCACGGTCTTGGTCTGCGAACCACCAGCCACCCAGGCGGTGAACGAGTTCGTGCCAGGCAGCACCTCGAAAGAAACGTTCCCGTTCCCATCGACAGCCGTCTTAGGCCCGAACGCGCCGCTCTTACCGGCCTGGGTAACCGTAGCCACGGCGATGTCCGCTGCTACCGGATCACTGATGTTGACCGTGACCGCTACGGTGTTGAAGTTGACCGTGTACGGTCCCGTACTGGGTACCGTCACGGTCTTGGTCTGGTAACCACCAGCGAACCAGGCGGTGAACGAGTTTGTGCCCGGTAGCACTTCGAACGTCACCTGACC
>CAZPLH010000057.1:0-5186 GCA_964587465.1 uncultured Candidatus Saccharibacteria bacterium
AGCACAGCACTGACGAGTGCTGCCGAACGGATTCTATTTAAAAATCTTTTTGTTCCCACGTATATGTTGCTTTAGTTCTTATATATTACTTTACCATAGGTGAAGTAATGCTTATAGATTAAATACGCATTAATTGATATTTTGTAAAAAAGTTTTATTGGTATAATGTTTGTAAGAAGCAAAATATGAAAATTATTCAAAAATTTGTAACAAGCCTACTTGCAGTCGTTATTTTGCTGGTGCCAACAACACCTGTTTTTGCTGCCGGGCTTTCGCCGCCAGCGCCGACAACCCGCGAATACACCAGTAAGCGCCAACAAATCCACGCAACATGTTTAGGCAAAAACCCGATTGTTAAGTGGCTAAACTTCTTCGTAAACCTCTTTGCAGCCATTGTGTTTGTTGGCGCAACAGCCATGATGATTTTTGCCGGGATTGAATATGCCGCTGCGGGTGATAACGCGCAAAAAATTCAGGCAGCACGCCAGCGTATTACTAATGTAATAGTTGGACTTATTGCCTTCTTCTTTTTGTACGCATTTATGAACTGGCTTATACCAGGGGGTGTTTTCTAATGATAAGTAAAGTTAAACGAACTGCTTTGGTATTTTTGCCAGCGTTTATGGTCGTAAGCCTTACGAGCGCTACAGCTTTTGCAGCAAGTGGCGCGGCAGCTTGTTCTAGAAGCTTTTTAGGGTTTCCTACCTGGTTTAAGTACTTACCTATGACCCCACCGCCAGACTGCACAGTTATAACCAACGACCTTGGCGGCCAGGCAATTTTGCTGATTCTTATGGCGCTTATTGAAATTATGTTGGCGCTGGCGGGCATTATTGCACTTTGCTTTATTATTTTTGGTTCGTATAAATTTATTCTGTCGCAGGGTGACCCGCAAAAAGTTGTTGGTGCACGTACAACTATTGCAAATGCGGTAGTTGGGCTGATTATTGCCATTATTGCTTCGCGCGTGGTGTCGTTTATAGCAGGAAGGCTTTCTTAAAAATATGGATAAATTTAAGATTTTAGCCGTTACGCTACTTGACCCTAATACGAATGTTCCTAAAACTACTGCCGATTCTACGTCGGTACAGGACCTGCTAAGTTTTGTTTTTGCGCTAGCTGGCGCAATTGCGTTATTGGTAATTACGGTTGCTGGTTTTACGTTTGTGATTTCGCAGGGCGACCCGCAAAAAGTAGCAAAATCGCGTATGGCAATTTTGTATGCAGTCATTGGCCTGGCCGTTTCGATATTTTCATTCGTAATTGTTAAGTTTGTGGTGGGCCAGCTATGAGCCATATTAAATACTTTTTGTTTGCACCAATTGCATTTGTACTGCTGCTGTTCCCTGTTGCAATCGTGCACGCCGACACCCAAAGTGACTTACAGGCAACTTGCGCAACTGCCGCGGCAAACGGTGGAAGCTTGCCTACCTACTGTACTGAGGCTGCGAACAAAAAAGACCCAATCACCGGTAAAGATGGCGTACTTACAAAAGTAACCAATGTTGTTGCGTTTATTGCCGGCCTTGTCGCAGTGTTCGTTATTATGTTTGCTGGTGGGCGCATGGTGCTCAGTCGGGGAGAATCGGCAAAGGTAGTTACCGCACGACAATCAATAATATATGCCGTGGTGGGCTTAGTCGTTATTTTAGTTGCACGGACATTAATTATTTTCGTACTGACCAAGATTTAAAGGAGCGCACATGACACACATTATAAAAAGAAATATAACCGCACTACTTATGGGATTATTTTTGCTTGTAGGTAGTTTTGGGCTTGCTCCGGCTGTTCATGCTGCGCAAAGCAGCGCATCGTCGCAGGTATGTGCGGGCATTACTTCTGCTACGGGCGACACTTGTGATGGCGCTGACGCTGCGACTAAAACTAACTCACTGGTAAACACCTTAATAAATGTATTGTCGTGGATTATTGCAGTTATTTCGGTGTTCATGATTATGTTTGGTGGCTTTAAGATGATTACCAGCGCCGGCGATAGCAGCAAAGTTGCTTCGGGCCGACAGACGATTATTTACGCACTTATTGGTTTAGTAATTGTGGCTCTTGCGCAAACAATCGTTAAGTTTGTACTTTCTAAGTTCTTCTCGTTGTAGGTGGGTTCGCAAAATATTGCAACAAGCCACCGATGATGGTATAAAGTAATCAAGTAATCAAAAAGGAATAACAACTACATGAAAAAACTTAAATTATTAATCGCAACAATCTTTGCATTTTCGCTTTCGTTTGCGCCTGCTGCACTCGTAGCCGGTTCTGCTTATGCCGCAACAACGCAAAGCCAAGACTCGCTTTGTGCTGGTGCTGCACTAGATGCGTCACAAATTGGGAGCACTACTGCTTGTAGCTCAAGCAATGCAAACGCTGCCAACAACGTTACGAAGCTTGTAAAACTTACCATTAATATCTTTTCATGGATTATTGGTGTAGTAGCTGTATTCGCCATTATATTTGGTGGCTTTAAGTACATCACTTCTGGCGGTGACAGCAGTGGCGTAACGGGCGCAAAGAACACAATTCTATACGCAATCATTGGTTTAGTAATTGTGGCGCTTGCACAGCTGATTGTACGATTCGTACTAAGCAACGTTACAGGTTCGGTAAACAACTAGAACAAAAGAATTTACACTAAACTTCCCCGCCCGAATCGGCGGGGATTTTTATTGGTAAAAAAATACTCCCGCTGCTGCGGGAGTATATAGCCAAAACCAAGAGTTGAAATTAAAGAATCTGAATCTTTTTAACTGAATCTTGCTTGAGTTTTGTGAAGCCAATGGTAAGGACACCATCTTTTAGAACAGCTTCAATTTCATCTTCTTTTACCGGTACTGGTAGTGCAATAGTGCGGCTAAATTCGCCCCAGTAACACTCTTGTAGGTGGTAGTTTTCGATGTCTTCTTCGTAGCCAGCGCTAAGCGTGCCACGGATAGAAAGCTGGTTATCTGCAATACTAACGTCTAGATCGTTCTTGTTTACACCCGCGGTGCGAGCTTTAACAATAAGCTTTTCTTTAGTTTCATATACATCAAGTGCAAGCTGACCGGGCAGTGCTTCTGCACCGTCATCATCCCAGTCATCACCACTTGGTTGTTGTTGCTGCCCTGCGTTGTCGTCGGCCGACGCAAAATCGTCATCACCTAGGAACGCAGCGGTCAATTCTTCTTCCATTAACAGATCATCGTCTGCTGAACGTCGTGCCATTATGTTACCCTCCACGCGTATCTTTATATGAGATTAATAAAACAACTCTTGTTTTTGTATTTTAAACAGATTATAACCTTCTAAAGAAGACCCCGCAATAAAGACTGGTGCCATTTACAACATATTTTATACAACATGAACATTTTAGACAGGTTATTAAGTATTGTCGCTCCGCATGAATGCATTGGCTGTGGGGTTGAGGGTGTTGTACTGTGCGCCGAATGTATTGAACGCCTGCCCTATTTGCAAACAGGTATTTGTTATTTGTGTGGTAGATTGTCGAAAAACTTTAAGGTTTGTGAAAAATGCGCTGATTCTACCTCCCTGCAACATGTGTACGTAGTCGCACAATATAAAGACTTGGCAAAAGAGCTTGTAGCAAAATATAAGTTCGATAACGTTCGGGCGGGCGCGCTGCCTATTGCTATGACCATGCATGAGGCACTTCCCTACTTTGCCGAGCCGCCAGTGATTACTTTTGTGCCGACTATGCCCCAGCACGCGCGTATTCGTGGGTTTGACCATGCGCAGCTACTTGCAAAGGAATTGGCCCGACTACGAGGCTTGCACTATGTACCGCAACTTATTCGACAAAAATCTTTACAGCAACATGGAGCGACGCGTACGGAGCGACAGCGACAAATTAAAGGCGCCTTCAGAGTGATTGCGGCCGAACGGGTTAACGGGCGGCATGTACTTCTTGTGGACGACGTAGTAACCACTGGCGCGACTATAACTGAAGCTGCCCGAATGCTTAAAAAAGCCGGCGCGCAAAGAATTGATGCGGTTGTTTTTGCGCGAACACCCGAAAAATAGCTATAAAATAGTGATTAACTCTTTTAAAACACTCTACGCACTGCTATAATTTGAATCTGTTTGGAGGGGTACCCAAGTGGCTGAAGGGGACGGTTTGCTAAATCGTTAGTGGGGAGCAATCTCCAGCGAGGGTTCGAATCCCTCCTCCTCCGCCAAACAGATTCAGGGAGAGATGTCCGAGTGGTTGAAGGAAACAGTCTTGAAAACTGTCGTGCCGGCAACGGTACCCAGGGTTCGAATCCCTGTCTCTCCGCCAGAAAAATATTTAAACACCGCTAAGGTGTTTTTTTATTTGAATACCCGTAAAACATAAGGGTGATACAATATGGGCAAATGGAACCGCAAAACCAACAGCCACAGCAGGTGTTTAGTCCGGGGCAGACAACTCCGACGCCGCAACCCGCGCCCTTGCAATACACGTCTGGTCAATTGGGCCAGCAGCAAAACCCTAACTTCAGCGAAGGTGTTGCAGAGCCTACGCAAAACGGAGTTATTTCGTGGACGGCTTCAGAATTTGTCGCACACGAAAAGAACGGTAGCTGGTTTGCTATGCTTATTGCCGCATCGCTTATTGTCGCCGGTATTGTCTATTTGATTACCCGTGAGTGGCTTTCGATCATCGCTATTGCAGTGTTGGCTGCAGCAATTGGTGTGTATGGTGCGGTTAAGCCACGCGAGCTGCGTTATATGCTCGCACCTGACGGCATTACCGTCGGAGACAAGCACTTTGCCTATGGAGTTTTTAGAAGTTTTGCCATTATAGAAGATGGTGCAATGGTAAGCGTGCAATTATTGCCGCAAAAACGGTTTATGGTGCCTATTTCGGTGTATCTTGACCCGACTCAAGCTGACGACATTATTGATGCAATTGGTGAGTATTTACCGTTCGAGCATCGCGAGCGCGACTTGACCGATCGCCTTAGTAGCCGATTTCGCTTTTAGACTGGAAAAATACCCTTGTATCTGTTATAGTTATGCGGCAATTATGTACCTGTAGCTCAGCTGGCTCGTTCGATATTCGAACTAAATAATAACCGGCGCTCTAGCAAAAGGTAGAATAGCTGCCAGCCAAAGCGAGGCTATAAACTGCACAACAATATGTACCCGTAGCTCAGCTGGATAGAGCGTTGGCTTGCGGAGCCAAAGGTCGTAGGTTC
>CAZPLH010000058.1:0-5129 GCA_964587465.1 uncultured Candidatus Saccharibacteria bacterium
GTTGTGACTAAGCGCGACACTACCATCGAAGAAGTAAATGAAGTATTTAAAAAAGCTGCCGCAGAACCATACTACCAGGGCATTTTGGACGCAACCGAAGAAGAGCTTGTAAGCACCGACTACATTGGCAATAGCCACAGCTGTACGCTCGACCTTAAGCTTACTAACGTTGTCGCCGGTAACCTTGTAAAAGTTGTTGCATGGTACGACAACGAATGGGGTTACAGCAACCGACTTGTAGAGCTCGTCGCTGACCTTGGTAAAGTTGTGCAGAATCAACAAGTAGGTTCGCCTGCCGATAATTTCCCGCAGCCTGAGGAAACGCACTTAGCGTAATCTATGAAAATTTTTGTTGGCGCTGACCACCGCGGTTTTGCCCCTAAGAGGCAGCTCATTGCGTATTTGCAAAAAGCTGGCTACGACGTCGAAGACATTGGCGATAAACAGTTTGACCCGGAAGATGATTTTCCGTTGTTTGCTAGTGTGGCAGTTAATAAAGTGTTGAGTAGCGACGACCATGACACTCGTGCCATTTTAATTTGTGGTAGCGGCCAAGGTATGGCAATTGCTGCAAACCGTTTTAAAGGCATCCGTGCGGGGCTAGGGTGGAGTGTTGAGGCTGCAAAGTCGACGCGTAACGACGAAGACAGTAATGTTCTAGCTTTGCCTGCAGAGCACTTTGAAGGTAAAAATCCAAAGGCATTGCAGATTGTTGATGCGTGGCTTGCAACTCCTTTTGCTGGCGCGACACGATTTTTGCGCCGCAATAAAGAATTAGACCAGCTCTGATATAGTGAGTAGCATATGAGCGTAATTTGCCCTACTGTTACCGCACTCGATGCCCACGAATATCGCGATCAACTTGAGCGCATAGAGCCATTCGCAGAGCGTATTCACCTTGATTTCATGGATGGTGACTTTGCGCCAACAGTTTCGGTACCGCTCGAGCAAGCGTGGCTACCCGAAAACAAGCAGGTCGATATACATATAATGTATAAAAATCCCGAAAAGCACCTAGATACGCTTATTCGCATGCACCCACATATGGTTATTGTGCACGCAGAAAGTAATTGTGACGTACCGGTGTTCGCCGCACGTTTGCGCGAAAATGGCATAAAAACGGGGGTGGCAATATTGCAGGGCACGAGCGTTGAAGATGTCGCGTATTTGTTCCCGCACGTGCAACACTTGCTTATTTTTAGCGGTGATTTGGGCCATTTTGGCGGCCATGCAGACATGGCACATACTGAAAAAGCCGTACAAGCCAAGCACGCCCATAAGTACTTGGAAATTGGCTGGGATGGTGGCATTAATGAAGAAAACGTTGCCGAACTCGCCGAAAAGGGCATAGATGTATTAAATGTCGGTGGTGCAATCCAAAAATCAGAGAATCCCCAAAGTACTTATGCTACAATGAAGTCAAAGATTGACTCTCATGCCTAAGAAGTTATCAATAGAAAAACTAGAAGAAAAAGCAAACAGTATTCGGAAAGATATTATTTCGATGCTTGAACACGCTGGCAGTGGCCACTCTGCGGGTCCGCTTGGGCTTGCTGATATATTTACGGCACTGTATTTTGACATACTTAAGCACGACCCCATAAAACCCGACTGGGACCAGCGAGATATTCTACTGTTAAGTAACGGGCACTGCGTACCGGTCCGCTACGCGACCATGGCAGAAGCCGGCTATTTTAATAAAAAAGAACTACTTACTCTGCGCCAATTTGGCTCGCGATTGCAGGGTCACCCTGAACGAACGAAATTACCAGGTATGGAAAATACCAGTGGTCCACTTGGAAGCGGCCTGAGCCAAGCAGTTGGCATGGCGCTTGGATTACGCATGAACAAGCAGCATCACCGCTGGGTCTATGTGGTTATGGGTGATGGCGAGCTCGATGAGGGAAATATTTGGGAAGCGGCGATGCTCGCGCCTAAGTACAAGCTCAATAACATTATTGGCATTATTGATAGGAACAATATTCAAATAGATGGCCCAACAGAAAGCGTTGTGCCGCTTGAAGACTTAAAAGCAAAATGGGAAGCGTTTGGCTGGCACGTTATTGAAATAAATGGAAACGATATTGAGGCTGTGATTGACGCGTGCGCAATGGGCCGCGCTATTGTTGAAAAGCCCGTTATGATTATTGCGCATACCGTACCGGGTAAGGGTGTTGATTTCATGGAATATGATTTTCACTGGCACGGTATGCCGCCAAACCACGAGCAAGCTAAAGCAGCGCTTCATCAGCTTCGCACGTTGGACGGCAAGATTAGGAGCGAGCATGAGTAGTCTTCATTTAGCAGATTATATGGCAAGTGATGTCGCTTCAGAGCCAATTCGCAAAGGGTTCGGCAAGGGTCTACTTAAAGCCGGTCAAGAAAACGACCAGGTTGTTGCTGCCTGCGCCGACTTAACTGAAAGTACGCAGATGCATCTTTTTCGGGACGCGTTTCCAGAACGTTTTGTTGAAATAGGTGTTGCTGAACAGAACTTAGTTACCGTTGGCTCTGGCCTGGCGGCTATGGGGAAAATCCCGTTCGTTAGTAGTTATGCCGCATTTAGCCCTGGGCGTAACTGGGAGCAGATTCGTACGACTATTTGCCTTAACGACTTACCGGTCCGGGTCGTGGGGAGCCACGCAGGAATTAGCGTTGGCCCGGACGGTGCAACACACCAAATGCTTGAAGATATTGCGCTTATGCGGGTGCTTCCAAACATGGTCGTTATAGCCCCAGGCGATAGTGTAGAAGCCGAAAAGGCAACCATGGCATTAGCAGCCGATTCACGCCCGGCATATTTGCGTTTAGCACGTGAGGCGACACCCATATTTACAACCGAGCAAACACCGTTTGAAATTGGAAAAGCATATACCCTTGTTGAAGGAACAGATGTAACTATTATTGCAACTGGAACTATGACGTATCAGGCGCTTGTTGCCGCTGAAAAGCTATTTAAAGACGGCATTGATGCCGAAGTTATTCATTGCCCAACCATAAAGCCGCTCGACGCAGTTACTATTTTAAAGAGCATCGGTAAAACGGGCGCGGTTATTACGGTAGAGGAAGCACAAGCTGCGGGCGGGCTTGGTGGCGCGGTTTCTGAACTTTTGGGTGAGCATTTACCAACACCAATGCGACGTATTGGCATAAAGGATAGGTTCGGTGAAAGCGGTAAGCCAGATGAGCTGCTCGAATATTTCGGCTTGAACCACAAAAATATTATGCGCGTAGCCCACGAGCTCATGCACACGCTGAAAAGAAATTAATGATTTGGCAACAAGTGATACTGTGGCAAATTATTGCCAGCAGTGTTATGACTATTTGGTACCGAGTAAGTTCGGTGCGCTATCCAAAGAAAACTTTTTCTGTTTCGCTTGCCATTTATTTTGTTGTAGCCCTCGCTGGTTTTGCGCTTAGTTATGTTCATAATCAGTTTTTGGTGCCTGATTTTCCAAACAGTAAGGGCGTCTTGTATGTTCTTATTGAGGGTGTATGCATTCCATTGGCATGGCTTTTTAGTTACAAGCTCCTTTCGGTTATTGGCGCTTCTTCAATGGTGGTAGCCCAGACGGTGAACTTCTTACTCGTTGCTTTTTTTGGCATAATTTTTTTGGGCGACAAATTTAATGTCTTCATAATGCTGGGCGGCATTTTACTCATTGGCGGTGTCGGTTTGGCGTTGACAACAAATGGGCAAAACCGGCATAAGAATAGTGCAAGTTTATCTTACAAGGTATTGCTACTTTCTTTAGGCTCGTTATTTTTAGCCATAGGTTTAACGTTTGAAAAGCTTGCCATAAATGAAATAGGCGTGTGGAACTACGCAATGTACGGTTGGGGCGCGCAATTTGTGGGCGCAGTAGTGTTATTCGCCCTATTTGGCAGAAAAGAGCTACAAGTTAACGCTGCAAGGGGCTTTTACCGAAGTGCATTATTTGCCGGATTTTTAACCGCAGTTTCAGGTGGACTATTTATATACTCGCTAAGTAAGGGTGTGCTAAGCTCGGTAATTTTGGCGTCAAGTGCAAAGGTCGCACTTACCTCCATTCTTGCATTTTGGCTTTTAAAAGAACGCAACAATTTGCGCAGGCGCGTTGCTGCAATGGTAGTATCCATAGCGGGCCTGGTAGTGATATTTTCAGCGTAAAGCCGTATACTACAGGTAAACATAACGCTTAAGGTAAAAAATGGCACTAACAATTCAGCAAATCAGAGGCAACTGTACAAAGGCGCGTGAAAGCATGGAGCGTGCTCGCAAAGGGCACTATGCTATTGGCGCGTTTAACGTAGACAACCAAGAAACACTCATAGCAATTTGTAAAGCAGCACAAAAGCTACAAGCGCCGGTTATGGTCGAAGTAAGCGACGGCGAGGTAAAAGCCATGGGGCTTAACAACGTCCGTGATTTAGTAGACAACTACAAACGCGAATACGGCATAGAAATGTACATTAACTTGGACCACAGTCCAAGCGTTGCCGATGCGAAAGCGGGCATAGATGCAGGCTTTGAATTTATACATATTGATGTAAGCCAAGCTAATCACGACGCAACCGATAAAGAAATTGTTGATGCAACACGTGAAGTAGTGGAATACGCAAAATTTACCGGGGCACTAGTAGAAAGTGAACCCCATTATTTTGGCGGCAGCAGCAACGTGCACAAAGAAGCGTTTGACTATAACGACATTAAAAAGACCTTTAGTACCCCGAAGGGTGCGAAGGCATTTGCTGAAGCTACGGGCATTGATACCTTTGCCGCTGCAGTTGGCAACTTGCACGGGAGCTATCCGGTGCCGAAAGTGCTCGACTTAGACTTGCTTGAAAAAATCCGCACGAACATCGGATGTAACATTAGCCTGCATGGTGGTAGTGGAACGCCTGGCCATTTCTTTGAAGAAGCAGTACGCATTGGAGTAACAAAAATTAACGTGAATAGCGACATGCGCCGTGCATTTCGTGACACACTTGAAAAAGTATTACGCGAAAACCCTGATGAATACGCAGTTGTTAAGCTCATGCCCGAAGTATACGGAGCTGTTCAAGCGGTAGTTGAAAGTAAGCTACAAAGTTACAACTCTGCAGGGAAAGCTCGCCCCTAGTTTACTGGTATTGGCGAGGGTCTTCAT
>CAZPLH010000059.1:0-5030 GCA_964587465.1 uncultured Candidatus Saccharibacteria bacterium
AGTTATTAACCGTGCGAATAACGGCGAAGTCAGTAAGCTTACCGTTAGCGGCGACAAAATTGAAGTTACCCCTAAGGGCAGCGATAAAGCGACTGAAAAGACTCGAAAAGAATCTAACGCGACCTTGTATGGCCCGGGCGGCCTTACCAGTAAGGACGTGACGGTTGAATTTAAGGCTGCAAGTAATGGTGGCGCAACCTGGACGGCGCTTGCTATTAACCTACTGCCGGTCATTATTATTGTTTTGGTTTTGGTATTTATGCTCCGTTCGGCACAAGGTCAGGGCAACCAGGCTATGGGCTTTGGCAAAAGTAGCGCACGTTTGTACGGTAACGAAAAAGAGCCGGTTTTGTTTAAGGACATTGCAGGCAACGGCGAAGCCAAGCAAGACCTAGAAGAAGTTGTCGATTTCCTTAAGCACCCTAAAAAGTTCCTGAGTGTTGGCGCTCGTATTCCAAAAGGTGTTTTGCTTGTTGGTCCTCCGGGTACCGGTAAGACAATGATGGCCCGCGCTGTTGCGGGTGAAGCCGGTGTGCCGTACTTTAGCATTTCTGGTTCTGAATTCGTCGAAATGTTCGTAGGCGTCGGTGCAAGCCGCGTGCGTGATTTATTTAGCAAAGCTAAAAAGAATGCACCTGCAATTATCTTCATAGACGAAATCGATGCTGTTGGACGACGGCGCGGCTCTGGTATGGGTGGTGGCCACGACGAGCGCGAACAAACGCTTAACCAAATTTTGGTTGAAATGGACGGCTTTGAACAAGGTGAAAATGTCATTATCATTGCCGCTACTAACCGTGTTGATGTGCTTGACCCAGCGTTACTTCGCCCCGGCCGCTTCGACCGACGCGTTGGCATAGGCTTGCCTGACCGCACCGACCGATTTGAAATTCTTAAAGTACACTTCGCTAAAAAACCACTCGAAAAATCCGTTGACCTTGATGCACTAGCTGCCAAGACCGCCGGTTCAAGTGGTGCTGACCTTGCGAACATTGCTAACGAAGCAGCCATTGTTGCGGCGCGTCACAACCGCACCACCATTACCGCAGACGACGTAACCGAAGCGTTCGAAAAGGTTGCAATTGGTCCAGAGCGTAAGAACAAAATCATGAACGACAAAGAAAAAGAACTTACTGCGTACCACGAAGCTGGCCACGCCGTTGTTGGACATGTGTTGCCCGACAGCGACATGGTGCACAAAGTTACCATTATTCCACGCGGTGGTACCGGTGGTGTAACGTGGTTTATCCCACCAGAAGATAAAAGTTACCACAGCATTATTGAATATAAAGACGTGCTTGCACGTGTGCTTGGTGGACGAATTGCAGAAGAAGTCATGTATGGCCCAGACCGTGTAACAACTGGTGCTGGCAACGACTTGCAAAAAGCAGCAGAACTTGCCCGCGAAATGGTTGCTAACCAAGGTATGGGTAAGAAGCTTCGCAATCAAGTGTTCCATGCCGAAGAAGGTATGATGATGGACCGCATGATGCACGAACGCATGTATTCTGACGACACTGCAAAGATAATCGACGAAGAAGTAGAAGCACTTATTACCGAAGCTGCAAAGCGTGCGCGTCTTGTGATTAACGCAAACAAGAAGCAACTAGAAGCTCTTAAAGAAGCGTTGCTCGAAAAAGAGACTGTCGAAGCCGAGCAAGTACTGGCACTTTTGGAAGGCACTAAATTACCAAAAGAAGCAGCACTGTACTAAGTCCTGCAATAAAACAAAAACACCTATATAATTGCAGGTAAGGCACACCGCATAGAATGAATCGATTACTCAGTCGCGCAAACAAAAGACTTGGAATAGGCTCAGCCGCAACATTGCTTGCGGCTGCTGGCTTTATTGGAATCTTTTTGGGTGTCTTGCGCACAAAGTTAATTAACGCTAACTTTGTGCCGTTTGAATCAGACGCTTATTTTGCAGCGTTTAAAATCCCAGACCTTGTGTTCTTTACGCTTGCGTCTGGTGCACTTGGCGTAGCGTTCTTACCAATTTTAAGTGAGCGCCTACAAAAGAACCGCCAAAGTGCCTGGGAAGTTGCCACGTATGTGCTTAACTTTTTGGCTATTGTGTCGTTTGCGGCATCAATACTAATCATAATTTTTGCGCGACCAATTATGCAGTTAGTGGCAGGCGACTTCACGCCAGACCAGCTCGATTTATCTGTTTCCATAATGCGAATTATTAGCGTAAACATATTTTTGTTTGCTATTTCTACCGTGCTTACAACAGTGCAGCAATCAACGGGTAGGTTTTTCTTTATGGCAATTGCGCCACTGTTTTATAACGGTTCAATCATCGCCGCAATTTATTTGTTTGGCGATAGGTTCGGTATTGTAGGGCTGAGCCTGGGTGTTGCGCTCGGTGCAATTTTGCAATTAGCAGTTGTTTCGTTTGGTATGATTGGACTTAATTTTAAGTATCGACCAAAAATTGATTTTAAAAACAAATCGTTCCGCGAAGTGCTTACCATTTTGCCCGCTCGTTCAATTGACCAAGGTGTCGACTACATTAACGGTATTGTTGAAACTCGCTTTGCATCACGCCTTGCTATTGGCTCGGTAACAAACTACGAAAACGCGCTTATTCTGCACAACGCGCCCATTATGCTTATTGGTAATGCAATCTCTACTGCGGCATTTCCGCGGTTAACAGACCGCCTTGCGCAAGGGCGGGCCGATTTATTCCGTAAAGAATTTGTGCGCGTCTTTACAACCATGATTTGGATATCGATTCCAGTGGTCATTATTTCGTATTTTTCACGAGGCTATTTGGCGCGTATTATTTTTGCTCGCGACAACCGCGATATTGCACAGATTTTTGGTTTTTTGTGTATAGCCATATTTTTTAGAATTTTGTACACCATTGTGTCGCGTTATTTTTACGCACACAAAGATACAAAAACTCCGCTGTATGTTTCGTTATTTACCATTACGTTTAATATTTTCTTGGCCTACAATCTTTCAAAACAAACCGCGTACGGGGTAGTGGGGCTTGCGCTGGCCCAAAGTATAGTCGCCTTTACTGAAGTCGCGATTTTGCTGGCGCTTATTGTAAAGCGCGACAGACTTTTGTTTGATGCGGCGTTTTTTGCAAACCTGACGCGTATTATTGCGGTATCTGGATTTACGATTCTTTCTGGCTTTATAACCGTGCAGCTGTTGCCGCTCACGTCGAGCGACCAGGGTATTACCATAATTGGCAAACTCATTATTATTGCCATGGTTGTATTTGGGGTTCACCTACTTGCGTCGTATATTTTTGACCTGCGTGAAGCACGGCTGGTGGTGAATCGATTAAAGCGAATTATTCTTCGACCTGTCAAAATTTAGATTACCTCTGTTATAATGGACAGTCGAACCCATGGAACGAATTAGAAATTTTTGTATTATTGCGCATATTGACCACGGTAAAAGTACCTTGGCCGATAGGCTTATGGAAATTACCGAAACAGTCGACAAACGAAACATGAAGTCGCAATTGCTCGACAAAATGGACTTAGAGCGCGAAAAGGGCATTACCATTAAACTCGCACCGGTGCGCATGGCCTACAAAGACTACGAGCTGAACCTCATAGATACGCCAGGCCACGTGGACTTTAGCTACGAAGTCTCGCGCAGCCTAGAAGCTTGCGAAGGCGCAATTTTGGTTGTCGATGCCAGCCAGGGCATTCAGGCGCAAACGCTTGCTAATGTGTATTTAGCTATGGCTGCTGACTTAACCATTATTCCGGTGCTCAATAAAATTGATTTACCTGCAGCAGATGTCGAGCGGGTAAGCGCCGAAGTTATCGCACTGCTAGGCTGCAAAAAAGAAGACATTTTACATATTTCTGCCAAGACTGGCATGGGCGTAGAAGCGGTGCTTGACGCCATAGTAGAGCAAGTGCCCGCACCAAAAACGAGCGAGTCCGACCAAACTCGGGCGCTTATTTTCGACAGCTACTACGATGATTACCGAGGCGTTATTTTGTACTTGCGCGTGTTTGACGGCCAAATAAAAAAGTCCGACGCCATACATATGATTGGTACGAGTAGTGATGGTTTAGCACTTGAAGTTGGCTGCCTAAAACCCGATATGTTTGCAACGGGTGATTTAAAAACTGGCGAAATTGGCTACATTGTAACGAACTTAAAGAGTACCCGCGAAGCCCGCGTTGGAGACACGGTAACCTTAGTTAAAAACCCTGCAGAAACTGCCTTGCCCGGCTATAAAGAAGTGAAGCCATTTGTGTACGCTGGGTTTTTCCCAGACAGTAACGAAAATTATCAACTTTTAAAAGACGCAATTGAAAAACTAAGCCTGAGTGATTCGGCTCTACAATTTGCACCCGAAAATTCACCTGTTTTAGGCTTTGGTGTACGCATTGGCTTTTTGGGCTTGCTGCACATGGACATTGTGAAAGAACGGCTCGAACGTGAGTATGGCCTAGAACTTGTCGTTACGAACCCGAGCACCGACTACCATGTTGTGATGACGTCTGGTGAAGCACTCGACATTAAAAGTGCAAGCGATTTACCAGACCCAGCAAAAATCGAAGAAATACGTGAGCCATGGATTAAGGGCGAGGTTGTCTGCCCGAAAGATTACGTGGGCGCCGTTATTCAATTAATTGTAAGTAAGCGTGGTGTCCACAAAAACCTAAGTTATGTAGACGCGCAACTAGCGCTTGTTAGTTTTGACGCTCCGCTTGCGAACTTACTAACCGATTTTTATGACCAACTTAAAAGCATTACGAGTGGCTACGGGTCGTTTAATTATGAACTGAACGAATACAAGGCCGAAGATTTAGTGCGGCTCGATTTTTACATTGCCGGCGAACGTGTCGACGCCTTGAGCATTATGGTGCATCGCAGCGAAGCAGACAGCCTGGGTCGTGTAACTGTTAAAAAACTTAAAGAAGTTATCCCGCGCCAGAACTTTCAGGTTGCTTTGCAGGCTGCCGTTGGCGGTAGGTTTATTGCCCGTGAAGATTTAAGCGCCTACCGAAAAGACGTAACAACTGGGTTGTACGGTGGTGATG
>CAZPLH010000060.1:0-1415 GCA_964587465.1 uncultured Candidatus Saccharibacteria bacterium
AACAGTGCGAGCGAAGTGAGCAAATGCACGGTTGGCGTCTGCCATCTTTTGGGTGTCTTCGCGCTTCTTAACTGCTGCACCGGTGCCGTTGTAGGCATCCATGATTTCGGCAGCAAGACGGTCGCTCATTGGCATACCCTTGCGTGCACGGGCTGCAGCCACAAACCACATAAGGGTTAGATGACTTTGGCGTTGGCCGCGTACTTCGAATGGAATCTGGTAGTTTGCGCCACCAACACGTCGTGAACGTGTTTCAACGTTTGGTTTTACGTTATCGAGTGCTTTGTCGAGCACTTCAAGGGGGCTATCTACCTTAAGTTTGGTTGCTGCTTTGTCCATTGCTTCGTACACAAGGCGTTCTGCAAGCTGCTTTTTACCATCGAGCATAACGCGGTTAATAAGGCGTTGTACTCGAACAGAATTATATTTGCGGTCTGGTTGAATGTCTCGTACGAGACTCTTGGTTTTCTTTCGTGGCATTTCTGTACTCCTTTTTCATACTTCGGTGTGTTCCTGGCAACTACTGCCGGCGGTCACTGAAGCCACTTAATTTAATTTACTTGTCCTGGCGATTCCGCGACGCCCAATGCTTCAAGAAATTTTACAGGGCACTTATCTTCACTTGTTAAAAATGATCGATACTTCGCATCGTCAATTGCAAGTTCTTCGATTTCTTGTGAAAGTTCTGCGCATGACGTTTTCATATCTTCAAACACTAAGCCATCTAGAAGCATAAGATTTCCCGCCATACGACGAAAGCTGACGATTCGGCTCCCATCCTCAGCTAATTCTGCTCCTGCGAATACCTCACATGAAGCTTCTTTGCAAGAATATCGAGCGCTCATTTACTTTAGGCTTTCTTAGCACCGTACTTGCTACGGCCTTTTTTGCGGTTGTTAACGCCCTGAAGGTCGAGGCTACCGCGTACAACGTGGTAACGCACACCAGGTAAGTCAGGCACACGGCCACCGCGTAGCATAACTACAGCGTGTTCTTGTAGGTTGTGACCTTCGCCACCAATGTAAGCCCATACTTCGTAGCCGTTGGTAAGGCGCACACGTGCAACCTTACGAAGTGCCGAGTTAGGCTTCTTTGGGGTTTTGGTTGTTACCTTAACACAAACACCACGCTTAAATGGCGCAGGCTTTTCGTAAGACTTGGTCTTAAGGTTGTTAGTAACGCGCATAAGCGCAGGAGACTTGCTTTTTGTTGCAGCAGTCTTGCGGCCTTTACGTACTAATTGATTAATTGTTGGCAAGTTAAACTCCCTTGTCCGGTTGATTACTTAGATTTTATCGCTTATTTTCACTCAGCACGGGCAAAAATAAGCTGAAACTCAACAAAAATAATAACAGATGAGCGCCTCTTTTGCAAGCATGGCCTTTACATGAAAGAGAGCCCACCGAAAGGGCTTG
>CAZPLH010000060.1:1515-4807 GCA_964587465.1 uncultured Candidatus Saccharibacteria bacterium
GCGCCATGAATAACAGTGAGAAAATTACTATACCATATAACATTCATAAAAGAAAGAGAGCCCACCGAAAGGGCTAAAGCGCGAATCGTATTTAACCGATTCGGCAAGCTCTCTTTCAGTGGGCTCGTAGTGGCGTGAGGCTACCACTACTCGTCCGTGTAGGCCACCACGCCGTCGGGCCGCTTGATGTGCAGGACTTCCGGCAGCTCGAAGCTGCGACGGGGATTACCGAACATCCACTCGGCGACGATGTCGCTGAGTAGTTCCAGCAGCGCGTCGGCGATGACGATGCCAGGTGCGAAACGGAACGACAGGTCGTTCCCGGCCCCTGCGTGGTACGTCGGCTCGAACAGGTCGTACTCGGTCGGCAGCTTCTCTGTGAACGCATGCCACAGATCGCTGATGTCATCGACGTCACGCGCCAACACGACAACAACCGTCGCGCCATACACATCGATCTTGGCATCGACATCGCTGTCGAGCACCAAGCCTTTGTTAGCGGGCATTGCTCACCACCCTATGTGTGCGCACTGTCTAACGAGAATACGTCAGAAAATCAGTGTGAAAAATACTATAACATAATTTTATATAAACAAAAAGCCCCTCGTAATGAGGGGCTTTCTTGCGTTTTGAAAACTCTATTCTTCTTCGGTAAGAGCCTCGTCTTCTTCGGCAGAGTAGCCGGTTCCAACAGGAATCTTGCGTCCCAAAATAACGTTTTCTTTAAGACCGTACAGTTGGTCAACCTTACCACTTGTCGCTGCACTGATAAGTACGCGAGTCGTGTCCTGGAAGCTTGCTGCGCTAAGGAAGCTGTCTGCCCAGGTAGATACCTTGGTAATACCAAGAAGGAGCTGACTGAATTCAACTGGCTGCTTGCCTTCGGCAATAAGTCGGTGGCTTGCTTCTACAACAGCCGCCTTGCTTACAATGTCACCCGTTACAAATTCGCTATCGCCTGGGTCTTCAACCGTAACACGGCTAAACATCTGGCGAACAACGATTTCAAGGTGCTTATCTGCAATGTTCTGGCCTTGGCTTGCAAAGATACGAGTAATTTCGTTCATGATGTAGCGCTGTGTTGCTTCTACACCCTGCAAGCGCATAAGGTCGTGCAGGTTAATGCTACCGCCGGTTAGGCGATCACCTGCTTCGAGCACATCACCGTCTTTAACAACGAGTTGCTTAAAGCCAGGGATTTCGTAGCGTACTTGCGCAGAACCCTTAGGCACAATAACGGCGTCAGTTTTGGTAAAGCTTACTTTACCCGCGACACTGGCTACGAGTGGTTCGCTACCGTCTTCTTGTGCAGCGATAACATCACCAACCGTAACTTCTTGTCCGCTCTTAACAGCTGGGGTGCGGCCAAGAAGTGGCATTGAAAGTTCTTGCTCTTCTTTAGCGGTAACTTGTACGACGTAGTGGTCGCCCTCTTCCCAAACACTGGCAGTACCAGCGAGGTCAGAAATGAAGGCTTGACCCTTAGGGGTGCGAACTTCAAAGAGCTCTTCGACACGTGGCAGACCAGTCGTGATGTCTTCACCCGCAACACCACCCTTGTGAAAGGTTCGGAGTGTCAACTGCGTACCTGGCTCACCAATACTTTGTGCCGCAATAACACCAACAGGTGCACGGTCGGCAACAAGTTGGCCAGTTGCGAGGTCAACACCGTAACTCTTGCGGTTGATACCACGGAGGTTGCCGCTGGTAAGTGCGCTCATAATCTTCACGCTTGCAACATCGCTGTTGGTTATTTCTTCGGCGGCTGAGCGAGTAATGAGTTCACCCTTCTTAACCAAAGTTTCACCATCGAGCTTAACGTCTTCTGCAGTAAAGCGACCTTCAAGGCGCAAGCTAAATGGAATACCAATTTCGTCTGCGTCTGCTCGGTAGAGCGTGAATCCTGGGTCATCGGCTTCTTCGTCAACGGTAAAGACGTCTTGTGAAACGTCTACCAAACGACGAGTAAGGTAACCAGAGTCAGCGGTCTTAAGTGCGGTGTCAATCATACCCTTACGTGCACCACGGGTGGCCGTAAAGTATTCAAGTGGCTGCAAACCGCCCTTATAGTTCGAACGAATCGGAAGTTCAATTGCACGTCCGGTTGCGTCCTGGACCACACCAAGTGAACCAACAATTTGCTTAACCTGGCCGATGTTACCACGGGCACCAGATACAAGCGCGATGTTCATGCTTGAACTGTCTGTTGTTGACTGCGCGGCAAGCGCGTTTTGAATTTGCTCGTCAACTTCCATCCATGTTTCAACGGTCAAGCGGTAACGCTCGTCGTTGGTCATGAATCCAGCTTCGTACTGGTCGCTTACCTTTGCAGCGCGCTCTTCACCACCAGTTACGATTGCGTCAAGGTCTTTTAGGTCTGCAAAGTCGTTCATACCCATTGAAAGGCCTGAAGCGGTTGCATATTCAAATGCGAGGTCTTTTAGATTGTCAGCGATTTCTGCGGTCTTCTCTTGGCCGTACTTTTCGTAAATTTGGGCCATGACCTTTTGAATCTTCTTCTTGGTCATTGCTTCGTTCTGGAATGGGAAGTCGCTTGGGAATAGTTCGTTAAATAGAACCTGGCCAAGTGTCGTCTTTTGGGTCTCGCCACGGAAAGGAACGGTAATTGGTGTCTGCAATGTCAAAACTTTTTCGTCAAACGCCATAAGTGCTTCTTCGAGGCTACTGTAGGCAACTGGCGCAGTCGTAAGGCCACGGTCAAATGTCATGTAGTAGGCACCAAGCACAATGTCTTGTTCAATGTGCAAGATTGGCGAACCATCTGCTGGCTTAAGAATGTTCTTGCTTGCCGCCATAATGTCGCGAGCTTCAGCTTGCGCTGCGTCGCTCAGTGGCAAGTGAACAGCCATCTGGTCACCGTCGAAGTCGGCATTAAAACCTTTACATACCAATGGGTGCAGCTGAATAGCCTTACCTTCGATAAGCTTCGGCATGAATGCCTGGATTGAAAGACGGTGAAGTGACGGCGCACGGTTCAACAGAACGTATTTGCCCTTAATGACTTCGTCGAGCGCGTCCCAAACAGCAATGTCACTGAGTTCGATAAGGCGGGTAGCCGAACGAATGTTGTGTGCAGCTTCTACTTCAATAAGTCGACCAATTACAAATGGTTTGAATAGTTCAAGCGCCATCATCTTTGGCAGACCACATTCGGTAATCTTTAGGTTCGGACCTGCAACAATTACTGAACGACCAGAGTAGTCAACACGCTTACCCAAAAGGTTTTGGCGGAATCGACCCTGCTTACCCTTAAGCATGTCAGAAAGACTCT
>CAZPLH010000061.1:0-4739 GCA_964587465.1 uncultured Candidatus Saccharibacteria bacterium
GTTTACTAACAGCTCACGGGCAACTTCGCGCTCGTCCCACGGTTCTTTTTTGCCGCCCATGGCACGGTAATCTTGGTGCCCAATTCCGGCAAGTAGTACCACATCATTTGGCTGCGCATCAGCAAAGGCTTGCTTTATGGCTGCTTTGCGGTCGGCAATTTCTACATAGGTACCCTTTTCGGCTTCTATGCCCGTCCGGACTGCGGCGCGAATAGCTTCGGGGCTTTCAGTGTACGTTTCGTCATCGGTTAAATAAATCATGTCGGCATTTTTGGCAGCTATAGCGCCCATAATCGGGCGTTTTTTTGCATCACGGTCACCCGTTGCCCCAAATACTAATCGAACTTTGCCCTTGGCAATTGCCCGTAACGCTTTAAGCACGTTTTCGATTGCGTCAGGCGTATGCGCGTAATCAACGAGTACTGCAAACGGCTGGCCTGCCACTACTGGCTCGAGCCTACCTGGCACGCCATAGACATTCGCAATGCCTTTAGCCGCATCTTGCGCGGAAACACCAGCCGCCTGCCCTGCCACCATAGCCTGCGCAGCGTTATACACGTTAAATTCACCTACTAGCTTCGTTGTTACAGGAGCAGTGGCCGCCGAGCTAATCAGCGTAAAACTCGTGCCTTCGGCCGTTAAATTAAGGCTTTTAATTTGATGCGTCGCCTTAGAGCGGCCTACGGTAAACGGCTTATCTTTACGTTTACCGGCAAAGTATTCGAACCATTCGTCGTCAGCATTCAGAACCACCTTCTCTGCCCCATATTCGGTCAATAACCGCGCTTTCGCTTCAGCGTAAGCATCCATTGTTCCGTGGTAATCTAGGTGGTCTTGGCTAAGGTTCGTCACCACTGCAATATCGACATGCACACCACGCAAACGGTGTTGGTCGAGTGCATGACTGGTGACTTCTAAAATAACCCAATCTACATTCGCCTTTTTAGCTTCTGACATAAACTTAAGCACCGACCACACACTGGCGACGGTCATATGATTGGTGTTTGCGCTACGGACACCTGCAATTTCTTGAAACGCAGTGGTGTTAACGGCTGTCGTAAAGCCGCCAGCCTTAAGCACCTCGTTTATATACGTACAGGTGGTCGTTTTACCGTTCGTACCAGTGACTGCAATAACCTTTAGTTCGCCCGAAGGCTTACCATAGCGAGCGGTGGCAAGCTTTGCCTTGCCAAGCCGGTACTGCTCTTCGGCAGACTTAATAGCATTTTTTGGTATGACTTTGCGGGCAATAACTTTAATTCGCTTCATTACATTCAGCATAGCAGAAGACTGCTACTGATTTTTATACCGTTTTCACGTGAAAACTTACCCGCAACTCTTTACCCTACCCCATAAACCCTATACCCTTAGAGTAATGATAATATTAGGAATCGAAAGTAGCTGCGACGAAACGGCCGTCGCTATTGTGCAAGACGGTAAGAAGTTACTTGCAAACGTCGTTGCTAGCAGTATGGACTTGCACACTGCATACGGCGGTGTTGTGCCCGAAATTGCGGCACGCAGCCACATTGAATCAATCATCCCCGTTATAGAGCAGTGTGTAAGCGAGTTTTCACGTGAAAACTCTGCCGGCTGGGATGCCATAGACGGCATTGCGGTTACGTACGGCGCCGGGCTTTCAGGTAGCTTGCTAATTGGTGTACTTACGGCCCGAACGTTAGCAATCACTAAGGATAAACCGCTGTACGCCATTAACCATGTAGAAGGCCATGTATACGCCAACTTTTTAGTGGAACCGCAGCCGCAATTCCCGTTGCTGAGCCTAATAGTCAGCGGTGGGCACAGCCAATTAGTCTTTTTTAGAAGTCACTTCGATTACGACTTGCTTGGCCAAACAACCGACGACGCCATTGGCGAAGCGTTCGACAAAGTGGCAAAAATTACCGGACTCCCCTACCCTGGTGGTCCCAGCATTGCCAAAGCCGCCGAGCAAGGTAACGCGCATGCCTATGAACTACCCAAAGCCAAGGTACCCGGTAAATACGATTTTAGTTTTTCCGGGGTTAAAACCGCCGTTTTGCGTACCGCCCAAGCCGCTGTAGGCGGTGATTTTCGCACCCCAAGTACCGAGCTCCCTGCCCTATTAACCGAACAACAAAAGGTGGACATTGCCGCGAGCTTTCAACGTGTCGCCATAGAAACAGTTGTAGACAAAACAAAAATAGCATACGAAGAATTTGCCCCACAAAGCGTAGTCATTGCTGGCGGCGTTGCCGCCAACCAAGAACTACGGCGCCAACTACAAGCAGCGCTACCACTCGAAATTACTTATGCTCCCCCTGCCCTATGTACCGACAATGGCGCGATGATTGCGACGCTTGGTTGCTATAAAGCATCATCCGGCGCAGAAACAGCCGACCCATACACTTTAGCCATCAACCCAAATCTTAAGATGTAGTCTTTTGATTTACCTCTGATAATAAGCTACAATGTGGGCAATTGTACGTGGTGCAAAAAATGCCAAGTTTTCACGTGAAAACCTAAGATTGACAGAGGTGAAATGAATTTAGCAAAGGCCTACGAGCCCAAAGAATACGAAAAAGACATATACGACCTATGGGAGCAGAGCGGGGCGTTTAAGCCATCTGACGCCAAAGAGTCATTTAGTATTGTCATGCCGCCACCAAACGCCAATGCCAACCTGCACGTGGGACACACCCTTATGTTCGCCGTACAGGACATTCTAGTTCGCTATAACCGTATGCTCGGCAAATCAACACTATGGGTTCCGGGTGCCGACCACGCGGGCTTCGAAACACAGGTAGTGTTTGAAAAGCAGCTCGCCAAAGCAGGGAAGAGCCGTTTCGACTTTTCACGTGAAAACTTATACGAGCAAATCTATGAATTTGTAGCCCAAAATAAAGAAAACTTCAGAGGTCAGTTTAAAGATTTAGGTGCCAGCGTCGACTGGGATAGCTTTACGTTCACACTCGACAACACCGTTGTCGATACTGCTTACGCTACCTTTAAAGAGCTCTGGGACGACGGCCTTGTGTATCGTGGCGAACGGCTGGTGAACTACTGCACCTTTCATGGCACTTCATTTGCTGATATTGAAGTTGAATTTAAAGATGTCGACAGTAAAATCTGGAGCATAGCATACCCACTAAGCGGAGGGGAAGGGCAGCTTGTTGTTGCGACCACGCGCCCCGAAACTATGCTGGGTGACACTGCCGTTGCGGTACATCCAAACGACGAACGCTACAAAGACTTTATAGGTAAAACCGTTAAGTTGCCTCTTACCAATCGCGACATACCGGTGATTGCCGACGAAATGGTGGACCCTGCCTTTGGAACTGGTGCGGTTAAAATTACCCCCGCGCACGACCCGAACGACTTCGAGGTAGCCGAACGGCACGACCTGCCCAAAATTATCGTTATAGACCACAAAGGCGACATTACGCACGATATGCCGTCAGAATACCGCGGTGTAAGCCATTTAGAGGCTCGTGAACGCGTTTTAAGCGACCTAAAGTCACTTGGACTACTTGTAGAAGAAAAGCCGTACACGCACAGCGTAGGGCACTGCTACAAATGCGGCACGGTTATTCAACCAATGCTTATGGACCAGTGGTTCATCGACATGCAAAAGCTTGCAGCGCCAGCCATTAAGGCATTGCGCGACAAAAAGATTACCTTCTACCCAGAAAGCAAAGCCGACCAAGTCATTACCTACCTAAAGGGCGTTAAAGACTGGAACATTAGTCGACAAATTGCCTGGGGCATTCCTATACCTGCCTTTCAAAATGTCGATAATCCCGACGATTGGATATTCGATACCGAAGTTGCAAGCGAAATTATTTCACGTGAAAATAAAACGTATCGCCGCGACCCAGACGTATTCGACACTTGGTTTAGCAGTGGCCAGTGGCCTTTTGCTACGCTCGACTTCCCGAATGGTGAAAAGTTCAAAAAATACTACCCTAACAGCGTCATGGAGACCGGCCAAGACATTCTGTTCCAATGGGTAGCACGCATGATTGTTTTAGGGCTATACGTAACTGGTGAAGTACCGTTTAATACAGTGTACCTACACGGCATGGTTCGCTCTGAAGACGGCCGTAAAATGAGTAAAAGCCTTGGTAATGTCATTGACCCTAAAGCCGTACTCGACGAATACGGCTCAGATGCTTTGCGTATGGGGATTATTGCCGGTCGTAGCGCAGGATATAGTGCCGCATTTGCACCCGCAAAGGTAACTGCTGGTCGCAATTTCTGCAACAAGCTCTGGAACATAGCCCGCTATGCAGAAGGTATTATGGGGGACGAGTTTTCACGTGAAAACGGTCATTTCGAACCCAAAACCAATGCCGACCACTGGATTCTTGCCAAGCTTTCCGAAGCAACAACAGCTATTACCGAGCACCTCGACGCATACCGTTTTAGCGAAGCCTACAACAGCTTGTACCACTTTGTGTGGGACGACTTTGCCGACTGGTACATTGAAGCCAGCAAGATTGCACCGAACCACCCATTACTTGCGCATATTCTAAAAAGCTCGCTTATTTTGGCGCACCCATTTGCTCCGTTTGTTACCGAAACAATCTGGCAAACGTTGACGCCGAACACCGAAAGCTTGCTTATAACCCAAGCGTGGCCTAAACCCGCTAAGACCAACGAAAAAGCCGCTCTAGAATTCGAACAAATCAAAACCATCGTTACCGAAATTCGAACTATTTCGAACGCGCTCGGCGTGCGCAAACCAGGCCTATACTTTA
>CAZPLH010000062.1:0-4715 GCA_964587465.1 uncultured Candidatus Saccharibacteria bacterium
TGCGCAGTCAAGCTGGTATGCCGACTTGCCATTTGCGCGTAAGCCCCAAGTAAAACTTATTGATCCAAGCCAAGTTGTTGGTATTACCGACACTACGAAAATTATTGACGACCACACGTACATTACGGCCATGGGCTTGCTACGTGTTGGCATGGACACCCTGCTACAATATGAAGCACCGACAAATTCTATTAAAGAGCGCCTAAATCGGATTCTAAAAGTATGAAAAAAGACGTAGTTTACATCGACAACGACGATGAAATCGCAAGTATAACCGACAAAGTCCAGTCTTCGAACGAAAAAATTGTAGCGCTTGTTCTACCAAAGCGATGCACCGTGCTACAGAGCTCGGTTAACATGAAGATTTTAAATAAGGCCGCTAGCGAAGCAGGCAAAAAAGTGGTCCTTATTACCAGCGAAGCCGGGTTATTGCCACTTGCCGGCGCAGCGGGGCTTTTTGTTGCAAAAACTTTGCAGTCAAAGCCTGCGGTGCCAAAAGCGCCACAAGTTGATGACGCCGTAGAATCGGTAGTCGAAGGTGAAGAAACCGAACCACAGCTTGACGAAACTAAATCCATTGGCGAACTTGCGGGCGATGAATCTGAAGACGATGCCCCTATTGAACTTGGCGACGACCCAGATGCGGTAAAAGAAGATGAAAAGCCAAAAAAAGAAAAGAAAGACAAAAAGTTGGCAGTGCCAAACTTTGATTCTTTCCGCGTAAAATTATTTGCTGGTATTGGCATTGTTATTGCGCTTATTGCAATTTGGTACGTCATGTTTAACGTACTTCCAAAGGCGACCGTAGTCGTAAAAATTCAGTACAAAACGGTGCCAGTTACCGTAACTGCAACAGGTAGCACCACGGCAACTACAACCGACACGAAATCTAACACCGTGCCGATGCAATCCAAAACACTCGAAAAAACTGAAACGAAAAAGTTCCAAGCAACCGGCGAAAAAGATAACGGCACTAAAGCTACAGGTAGCGTCACCTTCGTTAACTGTAGCGTGACCGATAAGTTAGGTGACGTGGTTCGCACAGTACCGGCAGGTACTGGCATAAGTTCGGGAGGGTTAACTTTCATAACACAAACTGATGTGAATGTATCGCCGAGTGGCTTTACTGGTTCGAATTGTAAGTCCGACAAGCCATCCTCAGCAGTTGCCGTAGTAGCCCAGTCGGCTGGTGACAAATATAATGTTAGCGCCAGAAAGTACACAGTAGCTGGGTTTCCTACAATGACAGCAACCGATTCAAATGGCATGGGTGGTGGAACGAGCAAAATTATCAAGGTCGTAAGCGCAAGCGACTGCGACAACGCTAAAAACGAGCTGTTAAACGCAAATACCGATGCCAATAAAGCAGAACTTGAAACGCAACTAAAAGCTGCTGGTCAAACGCCACTTACTGACACGTTCGCAAAGTCTAGCGCAACCGCAACGTGCAACCCGGGTGTAGATCAAGAAGCAACCGAAGCCACTGCGACGGCACAGCTTAAGTTTAGTATGTCGGGTATAAGCACAGAAGGCTTCAATCAGCTTATAACTGCTCAGGTGCAAAGCCAGCTTGGGCCAAACGAAACCGTTTACGACAACGGCACGACAGACGGCAAATTTGTCATTAAAGAAAAGAAAGCTAATGGCGACATTGTCTTTGAATATACCGGTGTGGCAAAAATTGGCGTTAAACAGGACGCAGCCGTGGTGACAAGCGCTGTAGCTGGCAAGAAGTACGGCGACAGCGTTTCGGCCGTTAAAGAACTGTCTGGTGTAACCGATGTAACTATAACGTACAGCCCATTCTGGGTCCGCAGTACGCCGAAAGATGTAAAGAAAATTACCGTTAAGTTTGAAAGTCAGAATGTCAGCGTCAGCCCATAACATACTTTCACTAGACGTTGGCTCGGTACGAATTGGGGTGGCTCGGGTAAACATGGTAGCGAAGTTGCCGCAAGTGTTGCCGACCCTTGCGAATAATGAACAATTCGCCCAGAACCTAACCGAAATTATTGCCGAATACGAGATTGACCATATACTGGTAGGGCTGCCTCGAAATATGGAAGGTGCTGAAACAGCTCAGACGGCATATGTCCGACAATTCTGCCAAGATGTAATAGGTCCGCTCGGCGTGCCATATGAATATATTGACGAAACACTTACGTCGGTTGTTGCTACGCAAGAGCTAGAGAGCAAGGGGGCCGAAATTCAAAAGGGTGATGTCGACGGCCAAGCAGCAGCAATTTTATTAAACGATTACATAGAGAGTCATGAAATACAGTAAAGGTAAGTCGGTTTCGCGCATAAGTGGCAAGGCAATTGCTATAAGCATTGTTGCAGTGCTGTTGGTGCTCGTTATCAGTGGTGGTGTTGCGGCACGGGTATGGTATTCGGCGCAGCTAAAACCGGTTAATGCTAACCAAACCAAAACGGTAATTGTAACAATTAAGACAGGCACGAGCGCAACGCAAGTTGCCGAACAGCTAGAGTCTGAAGGCCTAATTCGAAGCGCACAAGGTTTTATGTGGTATTTGCGTAACACCGGTTTGCGTGACAGTATCCAGGCGGGTACGTACGAGCTAAGTCCGTCACAAAGCGTTGCCGACATTGCCAACGTAATTACCGAAGGTAAGGTTCGCAAAGATTTATTTACAATTTTACCCGGTAAACGACTCGACCAAATTAAAGCAAGTTTTATAAAAGCTGGTTTTAGCGAAGCAGAAGTAAATGAGGCGTTGAACCCAGCAAACTATAAAAGCCACCCTGCTTTGGTGGCAAAGCCAGCAAGCGCAACGCTCGAAGGCTACTTGTTCCCAGATTCATTCCAACGAACTTCTACAACTACAGCGCAGCAGATTGTTAAGCAATCGCTCGACGAAATGGCAGAGGCTCTTACGCCAGAAATAATCGATGGTTTCCAAAAACAAGGACTTGGCATTCACCAAGGCATAACGTTAGCGTCGATTATTACTAAAGAGGGCTCTGGCGATGCACAAAAGACCATGGCGGGAGTTTTTTACAACCGCTTACGTAACGGTATTCCGCTTGGCTCTGACGTGACGTATCAGTATATTGCCGACATAACAGGCCAAGAACGCTCTGCAGACATCGATTCACCTTATAACACGCGTAAATACGGTGGCTTACCGCCTGGGCCAATAAGCAATGTTACCAAGTCAGCTTTACAGGCAGTTGCGTTCCCGCAACAAACCGACTATTTGTTCTTTGTCGCAGGCGATGACGGCACTATTTACTTCTCGAAAACACAGGCCGAACAAGACGCAAATGCCCAAAAATACTGCCAAAAACTTTGTAGCGTATACTAATCTGTTATTATGCATTTATTAATATAATTAACAGGGGTGGCAAAATGAGCCAAAACTTGACAATTTTTGCCCAAAAACATACACTAGTAGCACGGTTTTTGACTTGTTTTCTGATGCCGCTTTTACAGCGTTAGCAAACAGGTAAAACAAAGAGGTTCAAAGACCAGTCGTAAGCTATCAGTCTAAGGCAATTTCTAAGCTGCCGCGCATGTCGATGCGCGTTCCAAATCGCCAACAACTAAACGATAGATCTTGCGAAACGCCTATTTTAGGCAGGAGAAGACAATTAGTACTGTATCGAACGCTGTTAAACAACAGCGAAAGGTAGCACCTAATGAACGCTCATCTCGGTTTAGCCGTCAGGCTCTTTCGAGAACTTATCGTCGAAACGTACGCAAAACGAAGAAATCGTTCTTCAAACATGCGTTTATTCTAGCTAACATAGCTCTTATTATCGCCGTTACCGGTGTTGTTTGGTCTGGCCAACATAAGGCAGCCACAAAAACCCAGACGGTAAATAATGTCATTACTACAAATGGCACTAAAACCGTCACAGCGCCACTCGACGAAATTTCGTCGGCAGATATTGCGGCCAATATTGCGAACGCTGCGCGCCTTACCGAGGCAAGTAACGTATCAGAACAAGCCGACTCATACAGCATCCAGCTTGCAAGTGCACCAGTTGAAGAATCGGTTATTGCCAAACCTCAGCTTGTCGCAAGTGCGGGTAAATCAGTAAACGACATTCAAAAGTACACCACTGTAGAGGGTGATACTATTTCGAGTATTGCGACAAAGTTCGGTGTTACATCTGACAGTATTCGTTGGTCAAACGGTATTTCGGGTAACAACGTGGCCGCTGGTAAGGTCCTGCAAATTCCGCCACGCAACGGTATTATTTACAAAGTTGCTTCTGGCGACACCATTGATTCGATTGCAGCAAAATATAGCGCCAATAAAGAACAATTAATTGCTTTTAACGACATTGAAGTATCCGGCTTAGTTGTTGGTAGCACCATTGTGGTACCAGATGGCGTAAAGCCTGCCGATGCAGTTCGTTCGGGTGGTTCGGGCGGATACGTTTCAGCTATAAATTACACCGCGCTATACGGCAATAACACCTATGCCCGTGGTTTTTGTACCTGGTATGCCGCTTCTCGAGTAAATGTCCCAAGTAACTGGGGTAACGCAAATACTTGGGATAATTATGCACGCCTAAGTGGCTGGACAGTAAGTAATGTTCCAGTAGTTGGCGCCATTTTCCAAACCGACGCAGGTTGGGCTGGACACGTAGGTATTGTCGAGCAAGTATCACCCGACGGAACGAAAATTATTGTGAGTGACATGAATGGTATTGCCGGATATGGTCGTGTTGGCTATAGTGGCTGG
>CAZPLH010000063.1:0-4601 GCA_964587465.1 uncultured Candidatus Saccharibacteria bacterium
GAATACGTTTTACCACCAGCAACGTTTTCTAGGTGGTGGCCAATGTATTCGTTGGCGTAGGCTTTTGCTTTAATACCATCATCCACCAGCTGCCCTGCATATTTTTGCAAGCCAGGGTATTCCTCGGCGCTAAATCCTTGGCTATTCGCAGCCGGAAAATAGATTTTCTGAGCTGAAAGCTCTGTTTTAACCATATTTGTTGCAAACTTATACCCGTACCACGTCAGGGCGCTTGCAATCAGTAAAATTACTGTTGCTGTAACTCCCAGCATAATAAACACGGTATCTACTGCGCGTTTTTCGGGGTTTCTTTTAGATTGTTGTTTGGCCATTTTATTACTCCTTTTTATTTTTTGGCGTCAAATGCACCGTAGCACTAAAATTTCTAATTGTCTGTGAGCTGCATCACATATATTTACAGTGCTATGCTGTAGGTATGTCATTTCAAGCTTACATAGATAACATCCAGGCCAAAACAGGTAATAGCCCCGAGGATTTTAAGCGGCTCGCCGACGAAGCCGGAATCTTACACGACAACATGAAAGCAACAGAATTTACCGACTGGCTCAAAAAAGATTTCAGCTTAGGGCATGGGCACTGTATGGCTCTTTGGGCATTGTTTATCAGCAAGGGCTGGATTGTTACTGCTAATTCAAAAATGAAACCGCGAACAAAGTAATGAACCGCCTTGGTAAGTTATGGGCTGCTTACATAAACTGGCGACCGTTTACCGAGCCAGAGGCTTGGGCGCTGTTTAGGTTGGCGGCATTTGCAGAGGCAATTGGCTGGACCCTCTTAATTTTTGGAGTATTGTTTAGAAATAATATTACTGTTTCATGGAACGAAGTCCCGGTACAGCTTGCTGGCCGAATACACGGAACCTTATTTTTGATCTACATCGTAGCGGTGCTCGTACTTTCACCGAGTCTGAGGTGGTCGTGGTTCCGCATACTTGTAGCAGGTGCCTGCAGCGTTCCTCCGTACGGCTCATTCCTATATGAACAATGGTCGGCAGGACATCGTAAATTTACACACTTCAATAAAGTCGCGGTAACTACTGTCTACAAACTTATTGTTAATAAAATCTGAAAGGAAATTTATGGGTGTAGTTTCTGACTACTTACAGACAACTAGTGAACCACAAAAAACTACATTAGTTCATATAAGCGAAGTTATTAGAGCCGACTGCCCAGATGCGACAGAAGTCATTACCTACGGTATGCCCGGCTACAAGTACAAAGGTAAGTATCTTATTGCGTTTTCGGCGTTTAAAGACCACCTAAGCATCTTCCCGGGCTCTGGCGCAATAGAAGCGTACGCACAAGAGCTCGCTAAGTTCAAAACGTCTAAGGGGACCATCCAATTTTCACCCGAATCACCGTTGAGTGATGAGCTTTTGAAAAAAATTATTGCGCATCGTATAAACGATATTAGTTCTGGTTTGCGCTAAGTAACTTTACATAGTAAAGTTACTAGTATGGATTCACTGAATAAGCTTTCGGCGACGCTTTCTCCCAGCCCGCTCATGCCGGTACTATTTGTAGGTCACGGCAATCCTATGAACGCCCTGCTCGACAACGATATTACTCGCATGTGGTCAAACGTCGGCGCGAGCCTGCCCCATGCACAAGCAATAGTTGTTATTAGCGCGCACTGGCTCACCTATGGCACGCACGTCACCGATGCCCCAAAGCAAAAAATTATTTATGACTTTTACGGGTTCCCCGAGGAACTTTACCACGTCCCGTACGACGCAAATGGCAACCCTGCGATTGCCGAAGTCCTTCAAAAGCAGCTTCTTGCGTACGAAGCAAAGCTCGACAGCACCTGGGGACTCGACCACGGCACATGGTCGGTTTTAAAGCATCTCGCCCCAGAACCAAAGGTTCCCATATTACAAATAAGCCTAGATATGAATCAATCACTCGAACAGCTCACCGAAATGTTTCGTGCACTTAAGCCTCTACGAAAAAAGGGTGTCATTTTTATTGGGAGCGGCAACATCGTACACAACCTGCGCGCAGTAAACTTTATGGACGACACTGCGTTTGATTGGGCTATAGAATTCGATGTGCAAAGCGCCGAAGCAATGACCAAACACGATTTTTCACTGTTAACAAAGCCTGGCAAAATAAGTAGTGCAGCGAGCTTTGCCGTACCAACAGATGACCACTACCGCCCTATGCTTGCAGCGATGTCACTACTCGGCCCAAAAGAACAACTCGAATATTTTAACGACGTCATCGAACTTGGGAGCATCGGCATGCGCTCGTTTATTTCTAAATAGTTAGCTTTCTCTATTAAGTCAGTGTTGCTTGTAGTATGCTAATTGGTAATAAGCATTAGCGTTTTTTAGACAACAATCAATGACAAAAAAATTGAACGCCTTCGTTAAGACCGAGCGCAAGCTCAATCGCCAGTTAAATAAAACCGAACGCCAAGCAATGGCGCTTGGTAAAGCGGCCTTAAGCCGCAAACGCTACAGCCGCTTTTTGCGTATTTTAGGGCCCGGGCTTGTTACGGGCGCAGCTGACGATGACCCATCAGGCATAGCCACCTATTCACAAGCCGGCGCGGGCTTTGGGTACGGTCTTTTGTGGACATTCCCACTTATGTACCCACTCCTTTTGGCAGTTCAAGAATCATGCTCGCGTATTGGTGCAGTTACCGGTAAGGGCCTGGCGGCCGTTATTAAAGAAAATTACAGTAAGAAGTTGCTGTGGATGTCGGTTGTTTTAGTTGTTGTTGCAAACACAGTTAACATTGGTGCCGACCTAGGCGCTATGGCAGCAACTACTCAACTTTTTGTATCGCTCCCGTTTGCACTGCTTGCGCTTATATACGCAGTAATAATTATATTATTGGTAGTTTTTGTTAACTACAAAACATACGCAAAAATACTAAAATGGTTGGCTATTGCCTTACTCGCCTACCCTGTTACTGCGCTTATGGTAACCCAGGACTGGCCAGAAGTTATCCGGGCAACCTTCACGCTACACCCACAACTAAATTCCGAAACCATATTTATTTTTGTTGGTATGTTAGGTACCACTATTTCACCGTATCTTTTCTTTTGGGATACATCAGAAGTTGTGGAAGAAGAAATTGCTAAAAAACGCCTTACCGAAACAGGTAAAGACCCTAAAATAACGAGGCATTTTTTACGCAGCATACGACTCGATAATTTTGTTGGCATGACGCTTGCGTCTGTTACAGCATGGTTCATTGTTGTTGCTTGTGCGTCGGTACTTTTCAAAAACGGCATTACCCAAATTGATTCTGCTTCTGATGCTGCAAAAGCACTTGAACCATTGGTACGAGGCATACCAAATGCCGGGCTTGTCGCTAAACTTATATTTTCTGTTGGTATTATTGGGCTGGGGCTTTTGGCCGTACCGGTACTTGCTGGCTCATCATCGTACGCAATTGCAGAAACGCTCGGCTGGAAAGAAGGCCTACACCGTAAATTCAAGCGAGCATTCGGATTTTATGTAGTGATTATTTTGGCAACACTTGTTGGCTTGGCAATTAATCTACTTGGTATTGACCCCATTAAAGCACTTATATTTACAGCGGTATTTAATGGTATTGCCTCTGTGCCGCTGCTGTTTATGATTGCGCGGGTCGGTAACAATTCGAACATCATGGGCGAATATAAAAACGGCTTACTTTCAAATATATTTGTTAAGCTTGCGTTCGTAGTAATGACAGCAGCCGTAATTGCGCTGTTTTACTTTATGGCTGTAGGCAATTGATGATACGTGCAAGCGCGCTGCTGTTTTGTGCAATTTTGGTCGGGTTAAGCTTACTCCAAATATCACTGGTATTTGGAGCACCGTTTGGTCACTACGCCTGGGGCGGCCAAAACGAAGTGTTGCCACTCCCTTTCAGAATCGGAAGCATTGTTTCGCTCGGTATTTATACCCTATTCGCAGTACTTATCTTGCAAAAAGCGGGAATCATTAAACTTATTCGAAATCAAAAATTTGTCACTGTCGGCGCTTGGGTGGTTTTTGGCTATTCGTGCCTGGGCATCCTCGCCAACGCAGCTTCACGTAGTCACGCTGAACGAAATGTTATGACACCCATCGTAATTATTATGGCGCTCCTAAGCTTTATGGTTGCGCGCAGCAAAGCGTAATTGCGGTTGACATTCTAAAACTTTTATGCTAGTATTAATGGGAATTGTTTTACAACGAATCCGGGTTTTGGTTAGTCGATATTACTCCGATTCATACGCATAGAGCAATCAGAGTTATCACTAATTAAAAACAGAAGGATTCTTTTTTTATGCCAAATTATAACCGACGTCAGCCAAGTGGCTCGTCTTTTGGTGGCCCAGGCCGCCGTTTCTCTAACAACGGGCGCCGCCCACAACAAAAACGTCGTGGTGGCGGTGAATACATCAACCCAGAACGTTTTGTACAAGCTGCAAAGCCAGTTGTTGAAGAAGAAATTTTTGTACCAAAACACCAGTTTGCCGACTTCGATGTCGAGCAAATTATTAAGACCAATCTTACAAACGCTGGCTTTATTACCCCGTCACCTATTCAGGACCAAGCTATTCCATTTGGCGTAGATGGCCATGACATTGTGGGCAT
>CAZPLH010000064.1:0-4589 GCA_964587465.1 uncultured Candidatus Saccharibacteria bacterium
GTACCTAAAAAGTCAGCTTCACCTAAAAAAACGGCCAAAAAGATTGCGCCAAAAGTAGAAAAGAAGAAGCCGACTTTTCTACAGGCTATTCCTGCTAGAAAAAAACGACTGGGCTTATTCGTAATCATATGTTTCGCAATTATTTTTGGGTGCTTTGTTGCTGTTGCCATTTCATTACAGCGAACAAATGAGGCGCTTGATCGAGCTGCAAAAACCGCCGACTCGCTTAACACGACCGACCCAACTACACTTCGCAATGCCAAACTTATTGGTAGCAACGAACAGCTCAGCAAAGAAATTGACAATTACGCCACAAGCCCCGCCGACCTTCAAGACTATGCACTAAAAGATTACCGAGCGTTGAAACAGAAGTGTATTGTGAACGGACAAATTTATGGCAGTCTGAGCTATAGCATCGCCAGCGTCGCCGACGCGCAGTATGCGCAAATTAAAAGAAATTGTAATGGTGAACAGACACAGATACTAAAGAAGTTCGGCGAAAAGTGGACGGTTGTACATGAGGGAAACGACCCTCCGCTATGTAGCCTCGTTAATGACCTTGCCATTCCTCAACGCGTATCGCTAAATTGCGTCATTGGGGGTACTATGTACCTAAATCCTAATCCATAAACAGGGGTAGTAATGGCAACACAACAATCGGTGCGCATGAAATGGGTGTTTTTAGCAGTCCTTTGCATACTGGCGCTTGCATTACTTGCCAGTATTTTTATTGTGTTGGGCAAAGATTCTAAATCAAAAAAACAACCAGCAGCTACAAATTACGCCGAATGTTTAACCACGTCTGGCGCAAAAATCGTTAATGGGCCCCCAAAACAATGTATAAGCGGCGGCAATACGTACGCTAACCCAGAGCAACCTGTAACAAGCCTGCCCGCAACTCCAAGTAATGAAGATGACTTGTTGAAGGCGGCGTACTTTGCCAAGAACACCAACTGCAGCGAAGCCAAAGGCAGCGTCTTCACGATTAAAAAGATGACCGTGAATGGCTGGGCTGAGGCAAATGTAGCCTGCGAACAAGGCAGTGGCCATATTGAAGTTTGGAAAAAGGTAGACCAAACATGGGTGTATGTAACCGGCTTCCAAGAAGGCCCGTTTTGCGCCATGGTTATAGATAAGCAAATTTCAAATGTGTTGTACCCGACTTGTATTACTACCGAAGCTGGACCAACTTCCACGCCAGACGCAAATGGCAACCCAACAATTCCAAATCAGATACCGTAATACCGTATACTAGAGTGGTGCAAGAAAAGTTCGAGCTCCACACCGAATACCAGCCGACAGGCGACCAGCCAAAAGCCATAGAGGCGCTCGTTGGTAATATTAACGCTGGCCAGAAAGAGCAGGTGCTACTTGGTGTGACCGGTTCGGGCAAAACGTTTACTATGGCAAATGTGGTTACCCAAACACAAAGGCCGACGCTCGTTTTGGCGCACAATAAAACGCTTGCCGCGCAGCTGTACAACGAGTTTAAGCAGTTTTTTCCGAACAACGCAGTTCATTATTTTGTAAGCTACTTTGATTATTATCAGCCCGAAGCCTACATTGCCCGTAGCGATACCTATATTGAAAAAGACAGTCAAATTAACGAAGAAATCGACCGCCTACGCCACGCAGCAACAAGTTCGTTGTTGAGTCGACGTGATGTGCTTATTGTCGCAAGTGTGAGCTGTATTTATGGCATTGGTTCGGTAGATGATTACGGTGCTATGGCGGTCAAAGTTAAAAAGGGCGAGCGGCGCGTTCGCGATAAGTTTTTGCGCCAGCTTTCCGACATTCAGTATCACCGTAATGATGTCGCTTTTGCGCGCAGCACATTCCGTGTGCGAGGCGACGTGGTGGATGTGTTCCCAGCCGGTGAAGAAGTAGCTTACCGCATTGAATTTTATGGCGATGAAGTTGAAAAGATTACGCGCATTAATCCGTTAACCGGTGAAATTGAAGCAAGCCTTGAAAGCTATACGATTTACCCTGGCTCGCACTATGTTACGCCACAAGAAAAGTTAAAAGTTGCACTTGGCATGATTCAAGAAGAATTGCACGAGCGACTACAGTATTTTAAACAGCACAATATGCTTCTAGAGGCACAGCGGCTTGAGCAACGCACAAAATATGACTTAGAAATGCTCGAAGAAACTGGTTTTGTGAAAGGCATCGAAAACTATAGTCGGTATTTAACCAACCGTGAGCCAGGCGAACAGCCCGCAACACTCATGGATTATTTCCCGGACGATTATTTACTTATGGTAGATGAAAGTCACATGACCTTGCCGCAAGTACGCGGTATGTATAATGGTGACCGCGCCCGAAAAGAAGTGCTGGTCGAGCACGGGTTTCGTATGCCAAGCGCGCTCGATAACCGCCCGCTTACCTTTACCGAATTTGAACGACATGTAAATCAAGCCGTGTATGTTTCCGCAACCCCCGCCGAGTACGAGCTGAGTCGTAGTCCCGAGCCCGTACAACAGGTTATTCGCCCAACAGGGCTACTCGACCCGCAAATAGAAATTCGACCAATTGATGGCCAAATTGATGATTTAATTGCCGAAATTCGTGATCGCACAGCAAAAGGCCAACGTGTACTGGTGACGACGCTTACCAAGCGTATGGCGGAAGATTTAACTGAATACCTAGAAGAAATTAACATTAAAGTGCAGTACTTACATAGCGATGTCGACACGCTCGAGCGCACTGATATTCTGCGCGATTTACGGCTTGGCGTATTTGACGCTCTCGTTGGCATTAACTTACTTCGTGAAGGCCTTGACCTACCTGAAGTAAGCTTGGTCGCAATCTTAGATGCGGACAAAGAAGGTTTCTTACGTAGCGAATCGGCACTTATTCAGACCATTGGTCGTGCAGCGCGGCACATTGACGGGCGAGTAATTATGTATGCCGACAATACTACGGGCAGCATGGAGCGTGCCATAAGCGAGACAAACCGTCGGCGTGGTATTCAGGAAGCGTACAACACCGAACACGGCATAACACCTACCGGTATTAAAAAGGCGATAGACGAAAGTATGCGCGCTCAAGTAGGTGCTGAAAGCAAAGAAGCAAAAACTGCAAAATTAAACCTCGATAAAATTCCAAAAGAAGACTATGGTGCGCTCGTAAAAGACCTTGAAGCACAAATGGATTTGGCTGCTGCGAATCTAGAATTCGAAAAAGCCGCAGACCTTCGCGATTTAATCACGAGTATCAAAGCAAAAAGCTAGTACCAGTTGTGGTCGTCGTGGTGTTTTAAAGCGTCACACGGCGTACCATAGCGGCCGTCAATATAGCCGACGCCCCATGAAATCTGAGTGGCTGGATTGGTTTGCCAGTCGGCACCTTTGCTAGCCATTTTTTTACCGGGTACCGACTGTGGAATGCCAAACGCTTCTTTGGGGTTGCCTGATTTTTGGTACCAGCCCGATTCGCGGTCCCACAACATAACTAAGCAGCCCATTTGTCGTTGAGGGCTCTTTTTGAACCACTTTTCGTCTTTAGCTATTTCGCATGCAAGTGCAATGTTACCCAAAGCGATTTTATGACGACTTTCAGGAACGTGGTTTAAGTCAGAAATTTTACCGTCCCAGCACTCTGGTCTTGGTACGGACGGATTATTATTTGGGGAGCTCATATTGTTGACGTTTTTGTTAGGTACATGCTTTGGCAATTTACGATGTACAGTAGATTTCTCTGTATGAAGTTCAGCAGAACCATGTGTATTTACAGCGGCCGCGCGCTGCTCGGCCGTAGGTGGCTCGTTGATATTATCGCTTGGAAATAGGGTCAGCGTGAGCGTGCTCGCACCAATAACGCCAACCGTAGCGAGCTGAATGTTATACGACTTTTGTTTTGGGGCGTGGTCAATTTTGGCCATAGCGACTCCATGAAATTCTTGCCACCAAAAAAGTAGCATTACAAAGTTTGTTGATGTCTCTTGCTGCAGTGTTCTAGCCTAAGAACAATTCAGCGAGAGGACAGAAAGCGTTTCTGTCAGTGTTGATGCACCATTGCATCACTATCAATATACCATAAGAAGTATATTTTGTCGACGAGGGTGGCTGTTGTAAAACATATCTTGTAGAAGCGTTTTGTACCGATGTATACTAATTGGTAATGACGAAATTTTCTGACGATGACGTGCAAAAATTAGCACGTTTGAGCCGGCTGCAGCTCACCAAACCTGAAATTGCTACGTTTAAAAACGAATTAACGGCTATTGTTGAGTATGTAGAAGTTTTGCAAGGCGTTGATGTCGCTGGCTTAGAACCCACGAGCCAAGTAACGGGCTTGCAAGACATTGTCCGACCTGATGAGCTTATAGACTATGGCGTAACGCCAAAGGCTTTGCTAAGTAACGCGCCGGCAACAGAAGACGGCCAATTTAAAGTTCGAAAGATGGTTGGGTAAATGAAGCCAGTTGTTACGTGGCCGTCTATAGAACGTATTGCTGCAGATGTACAAAGCGGTAAAACTACCGCAACCGAGCAGGTAGAAAAATCGTTGCAAGCAATTGCCGATGCCGAAGCGTACCACGCAATTTTAGCGACCACTGCCGAGCGCGCTCGTAAGCGCGCTAA
>CAZPLH010000065.1:0-4425 GCA_964587465.1 uncultured Candidatus Saccharibacteria bacterium
GTGCATACGCGATAAGTTCTGCTTTTGGGTACGCCAAAAGTGGCCTCAGCATACCTTTTCGACTTTTAAGCGAACTTAGCCCGTGTCGCCCGGTACCCCGCAAAATATTCATAATGCTCGTTTCAATAACATCATCTTGGTGGTGCGCCGTTACTACTGCATCTGCGCTGTATTGTTTAGTCACTTTTTGTAAAAAAGCATAGCGCGCCTGGCGGGCCACGTCTTCACTTGCGTCGGAGCCTAAATTTCCCTGTTCTTCTTCGTACGGTAAGCCGTATTTTTCTGCTAGCCCACGGACGAATGCAGCATCCTCGCCCGAATTATGCCGAATACCGTGGTCAAAGTGCGCAACAATAAGCTTAGAATTGGTTTGCGCTAACAAATCTAAAAGTACTACCGAATCAACTCCGCCCGAAACGGCGACAATATACGTGCCCTGCGGCACATTATTTTCAATATTCATTACTTACATCATACCAAGCTATAGCTGCCGCCTAATCTACGAAACCAAATACATGATTGCTGGCAGATTTATGCGCAATATGGTCAAATGAACGCATGAAACTGATTGTTCTGGTTGTAGCCCTACTCTTTGTCTTAAGCTCTTCGTGGTTTTGGCATCAAAAGACTATCGCCGACCAAAAGAAAAAGGCAGAAGCTTGTCTGCAGCAATCGGGTGAAGACCTAAAAAAAGTGCGTGTTGGGCTCGACAACCAAATGAACCAGCAAGAACTGGACACCGTTAACAGAAATTTCCAGGCCTGCCTTTCCAAATAAAATACCCCAGTCGAGCTGGGGCACTTTATTTGGTAGCGGCGACGGGGATCGAACCTGTGACCTTAGGCTTATGAGTCCTACGCTCTAACCAACTGAGCTACGCCGCCATAAATGCAAAAGCTACTATAGCAGAATTGTATCTGTTATTCCACTAAAAAATCCGGATTGTTACATCCGGATTTCTTATTTGCCTCTAGGCAAGCAACTGATCGATTTCTCGTAGTCGCTCGTCTGTTGTAGGCAATAGCTCGTAACTGAGTGTCATATCACTCATAGCGATGCCTCCTTGTTTTTGTTTTTATTTCGGCCAGAACCTTGTCTTTGTTGTTTTTGGTTTTTGTAGCCTTGGCTTAATACTAGCACCTTTTAGGGCTTATGCAAGTAGTAATTTTGGCAACCATAAACAGATAAGATTAGACCAAATTTTTTGTGGTTTTTGTTGTTGCAATCAACATTATTACTATAGCAAATTATAGCGCTTATGTCAATAAGCTGTCATGCTTTTGAATCGCTTAACAGTGTCAAACATTGTTGCTAATTTTTTTAAAGATACCTGCCGATAACTGAGTGCCGAACGCAATTGAAGCATGGCAGATGGTGACTTGTGATGCGATATGTACATGTTTGCAATTGACGCAGCGGCATGTGGCACTTCACTGTCGTCAATCCATAATACTTCGTGCTCGGCTTGCGTCATAAGACTTACCGCTTCGGCAATTGCCACATCGTCAAAACCAACCAGCAATTGATACTCTTGTAATAATTTTAGTTTTTTAGCTCGGGTCGCACTCATGAAATCTTTCGACTTTAGTGCCGCATCAGCTATGTTTAGCTCTGCTTCAAATTTTTTTACATCTGTCTGCTTAATAAGCGGGCGCACTTCTATGTTTAGCTCTGCCTGGAGTTGATGAATAAACGCCGCTTCTTCTGCGAAATCGCTCGGTACCTGTAAAAATACTGTGTCTATACGGGTAAATGCTTTTAATTGCTTAAAATCAGCGAACCGTACACCGCTTGTGAGCACCTGGTCATACAAAGAAGTCCAGGTAATGTACTGCAGCCAATACTCGGCATAATAGCGTGACGAAAGCGCCAGTAACGCACTTAAGGCAATGGCCGCAAATAGCGGCACGCCCCAAAATGTAACGCTTAACCCAAGTGCGAATATGGCAATACTTGCGATTGTTTGACGTTTGCGTTGCGCTTTATTTAGGTGCTGTCTGCCCAATGTGCCCGCAATAGCAGATGGTTCAGCAAGCTCTACCACCACGCCGACTCCGGAACCGCCCACAACAAACGAGCCCGCAAAGCCCATATTCTTCTGCTCTTCTGGTTTCGTTTTTTTGTGAAGCGGAAGGGTACTTTTTGCAATATTACCTGCCTGCCCGGTACTTTCAGACTCATCTACTAATAAATCTTTGACTTCTAATAGCCGGATATTTGCAGGAATAAAGTCGCCTTTTTTAAGCACCACAATATCACCGGTCACCAACGCACTTGCCGCAATATCGGTAAGCGTTCCGTCGCGTCGCACTTTATTCGTAATACTCGGGGGCTTGGCTATCACCTGCAAAATATGTTTTACAAACCCTTGTTGAGCAAGCGCAAATGCCGCCAATATGCAGGCCGAAAGTACATACAACAGTACTGCTGTCGTTTCTTCGAGCGTGTATACGGATGTTGCAAGCGCAAACATAATCAGCAGTAGCACCCAAAACACGCGTGAAAACCGCGGTGTTTTAAATTGGCTTACTGTTCGGGAACTTTTTAGTGATTTTGTGCGTTCTTTAACTTGCTCGGGCGTTAGACCCTTTTTCATCTGCACTTCAAATTCGGCACAGGTTTCTAAAACCGTTGCCATGTACCACTGTTTGTTGTCGACTTGTTTTGTGCCCATCGTTTGTTGTCGCTAATGCTTATTCAATGATATAGTCTTTCTAAAGAGAGGGCAAAAAGAAAAGATATGGCGTTATTCGCTACCGATGCTGCAACATCGCTCGACCAAATTCAAAGCATCACTTCGCGAGCGGTTTTTGGTGGCGCAATTTTTATTCTTTTATGCCTTGTTGCACTGAGCTTGTTTAGTAAGGCTACTCGCATTCGAGAATATGTATTTATTGTACTGATTGCCGCCATAGCACTCGTAAGTGGCGTACTAGTTTCTGCCGCACTGTACGTTATTGCCAACCCGCTCATTTTAACGTTATGGAAGTTTTCGGCATGAGCGTATTCGATTTAGTTATTTTTGTCGCTATCGTTGCAGCAGTTAGCGGTTTAACACCTACCCTACTTGGTATATTTACGAGCCTTGTGGGGGGTTCACTTGGCAAAGGGCATGGAGCGGCACGAATTTGGTATAACGCAACCGCTTTTTTTGTTGGCTTTACCCTAACAATTACCACCATAGGCTACGCATTTAGCCAGCTATTAATAAACGTTTCAGAGTCTGTAAGCTTATACATTTGTGTAGTTGTCGCTGTTTTGGCGATTCTAGCTGCATTAATAGAACTGAAAGACTACTTTTGGTATGGCAAGGGGCTTAGCCACGTTCCGCACAAACGGCTACATAGCGCTATGCACAAACGCACCACCAAACAAGTGACTATATTCGGTTCGTTTACGCTAGGTATTGTTTCGGTTGCGGCCACCGCTTCTAACATTGGGCTGGTAGTTGTTGCGCTTGCCAGCTTGCTCGTGGCTGCTCAAGTTAGCGCAGGAGCAGATTGGTTTGTGCTTGCTGGATTCTGTCTACTTATAGGGCCGTTTGCAACACTGCTCGCTGTTGTGAGCGGTACAAAAATCAGCGCGATAATACAGTGGAAAGAAGAAAGCAAAGCAGCGATGCGCCTAGGTAGCGGCCTAGCGCTTCTGGCAACGGCATGGTTAATTTTGTTGGTTATTAGCCATACCATACAGGTGGTGCTGTAGCCATGAAACACATTGTAAAAAGAAGTGGGCACAGCGAACCGTACGACGAGCGCAAATTGTATGCCAGTATTTATGCGGCATGCCTGGGTATTCGCGAAACCGTTGGCGCTGCCGAGCTTGTCGCAAACAGCATAAGTGCCGATGTTACAAAGTGGATTAAACCCAAAAGCGAAGTCAGCTCTAACGATATTCGCGCCCAAGCAGCCAAACATTTACAAGAATTAAATGAACATGCTGCATTTTTATACGCACATCATCGTATAATGTGGTAAACGCTTATGGCTATATATTCAACCAAAAAACCAACTAAATTCGATTTTGACCTTATTGTTATTGGCAGCGGTGCCGGCGGTGGCGTAAGTGCCCACCTTGCTGCTGGCTACGGCAAAAAAGTAGGACTAATAGAGGTCGACAAACTTGGCGGCGATTGCCCTAATTATTCATGCATACCGACTAAAAGCTTATTGGCGGCAGCTAACGCACTCGACGCCATGAAGTCAGCTTCTAAGCATGGGTTGCGCGCTTCGAACATTGGTTACAGCGCAAGTTCGCTTACCACCTGGCGTGATTCAGTTATTGCTCAGGCAAACGGTAGCCAAAACGCCAAAGCCTTTACAGCCGACGGCATTAAGGTCATTAAAGGCCACGCCCATTTTTTAAGCCCATGGGTTATAAGTGTTGGCACTCATCGCTACTCTGCTCGCAAGTTTATTATTGCGT
>CAZPLH010000066.1:0-4346 GCA_964587465.1 uncultured Candidatus Saccharibacteria bacterium
GAACTGGCGTGTCCCGAAAACAAGACCGCCGGCAACGCTTCCGAGGTGAAAACTGCCTGTGGCGGTTAGCAAGGCAACTTTCCACATTTTGAACTTGTTTAAAGTATGCAAATTGCGGGCCCGCCGAAGGTGGGTCGAATCTTGGTATACTTTGCATAATTCTGGTTACGGAGAGATGTCCGAGTGGTTGAAGGAGCTGCTCTCGAAAAGCAGTATACCGGCAACGGTATCGAGGGTTCGAATCCCTCTCTCTCCGCCAATTCATAGGCCCCGCGACATGCGGGGCTTTTGAATTGGCGAAATAGCGGATGTGAACCCGTTCGGCGTAGCCGGGGTGCGGGCGCCAAGAACTTGTCAGCAGGTACTTGTACCGATGCCAAGTTCTGCGCAAGAGCGTAGCGATATATCCCTCTCTCTCCGCCAATAGATAATGCCCTACTCACTCAGGTAGGGCTTTATCTATTGGTGTAACCCAGAATCTCTCTTAATCTGTATTCTTTGTTGCAGCCTCATCTACCTGCCGGTTCTCGTGCTTACGCCGAGCAATAACATACAAAATTGCGCCGATAAAACAATACGCAACCCCTAAATACAGCGTGTAATCTGCCGCAGTTTTTGTGAATTCGCTAATTATTGGACTGAATATGGTTTTTACAAAGGTAGCTTGAGCTTGCGATGAGCTACCCAATAGCTGGTTAGAGGCTCTACCGTTGAAGAATAGCGTGAGCGCGCTGAATAAAATAAGTATGCCACCTGCCCAAGCAAACGTGTGCGCAACTGTGCGAATCGCCTGCATTTTTTGAGCGCTTAAAATAACGAGCGCTACACCACAGATTACTGCAAGTAGGCCAAGAATATACGGAAGCTTCGCAGCAACTGAATACACAAATGGCGCCTTTTGTGAGGGGCTGTCACTTGCAAATGCCTTAGTGAGCTCGAGTGATTCTAGGCTTATTTCGGGCTTATTAAGAAATGGTAGTTGGGCAATAAGGTCGGCGGTATACTTTTGAATTTCTGAATCTTGTAGGGCAACTGGTGGCCTGCACGGTGTGGCGAGCGGGTCAAAATTATCGTAGTTAGTCCCCTTCTGACAAACTTCCAGTGAAGTAAGCCGTTTATATATATAAGTAGAAAGCGATTGCTGAAGATTGTTTTTTACGGTTGCCGTCTGCACCGATATTTGCGGTATGGTCGTTTTGCCTTGCAGCCATCCAAATGTACCGTCAATGACTGTTTCGGTTGTTTGCTGCACAAACGAAGCCGGTACGGCATCGGTAACAACTGGCTTAAGCTGCGCCAATACAGCGGGGCTTATCTCATTATTGTTTTGTTGCGAGCTACTACTTGCGGCAAGTTCAAGACTTGACGGCACAATGTTTGAGTAGGTATTCGTTTTTAGCAAGGTTCGCTTAATAAATGTCGGACTGAGTAGCGTCAGGGTTAGCACGAGTGCTGTTGCCAAGAAAAATAGGCTAAAACTTAGGCCGGTGGCTGAAATATAGCGCAAAAAACGCTTAATGAAGCTCATGCTTATATTCTATAGCAACTACTTCTTAATGCGCAGTTAAACAGAATAATGATAATCTATAAGGCATGAATAAGATTTATTGTAGTAATTGTGGGCAGCTTATTGCCGGCGATGCAAAATTTTGTACCTACTGTGGTGTGCAGCAGCATGGCGTAGAAGCCCGGTTTAGGGTACAAGACGAACCGGTGCCTGACGCTGCAAGTCGCCGCACTCCAACGGGTGACATAGCGCCCATACAAAAATCGAGCCTAGACCCTCGCGCTATAATTTTGCTGTTTATTGGCTATTTTGGTAAGACATCAATTTTGGTGCCGGCGCTTATTGTCGGCGCGGTCATCTATCCGCAATTGTTCGTGCCAATTTTAGCGGCTGTAATAGTCATAATGTTTTTGACGGCGCTTATTGTATACAACAATTTTAAGTATGAAATAGATGAAACGGGCATCATTATTGATTCGGGTGTTATTCATAAAAAGAATGTAACTGTACCGTTTGAACAGATACAAAACGTTAATATTGAACGAACATTAACCGATAGAATCTTTGGTCTTGCTCGTATAAGCATAGAAACATCGGGTAGTTCGAACGCGTATCCGCAAACGGTTGCCGATGTTGGTAAGAATGTTAAGTCAGAGGGCTACTTACCGGGTATCGACATAGAAAAAGCTAAAGTAATACACGACACGCTCATTGACGGCGCATCGGACGCTGTATAACTATGGAGCCGAGCATTTTTACTCGCATTATTAATGGTGAAATACCCTGCCACAAGGTTTTTGAAGACGACAAGGTTTTGGCGTTTTTAGACATTCACCCGACTCAGCCTGGTCACACGCTCGTGGTTACCAAAGAACAGGTGGCCCAGTTTACTGAACTTTCAGACGAATCATTTGCTCATTTAGCCCAGGTTTCTAAAACGTTTGCCAGCCATATGCAGAAAGTTTTGGGGAGCCATCGAATAGTTATGAAGTTTGAAGGTTTTGATGTGCCTCATGTGCACGCTCATCTAATACCGTGCATGGAGCCGAACGACTCTTACCGTGAAGGGCGAGAAAATGAAGAGCCAGATCATGTGGCTCTTGCAAAAATGGCCAAAAGGCTTGCCTTGTAAATGAAGATACTTATTTTAAGCGTTGGCAAAAAGAACGATGCATCGCTTGAATCAGCCATAGCAGACTATACAGAGCGGTTAAATCGCGTTATTCCTACAAGTTGGGAGTTGATTGCCCCAAGTGGCTTTGAAGAGCCTAAAGCACGCAAACATGAATCGCAAGAACTTGCCACCAAGCTCAAGCCAAGCGATGTCGTGTGGGTACTCGATGAACGCGGCAAACAGCTGACCTCCCCTGCCCTTGCCGAGCAGCTTAACGTTATGCAGTACCAGGGCGTGCAGCGACTCGTATTTGTTATTGGTGGCGCCTATGGGGTTGATGGCGAGCTACGAGCGCGCGCAAATAAGCTGTGGAGTCTGTCTGACTTGGTATTTCCGCACCAGATTGTACGCCTGCTTTTAGCAGAGCAACTGTACCGCGCCACTGAAATCAACCGCGGTAGCGGCTACCATCACGTATAAGTATATTGACTAATTAGCAATATTATGCTAATGTTTATATTGATAGTAATCAATAATAAACATGCAATTTGCTCAATCAAAAACACTAGAAATTACCTTTACCGCCTTTTTATTCATGGCCTTACTGGCTAGTGGAATGCACGTTAAAGATGTGGTCGCGACGCGCGCTCAAAAGCAATATGGCGACAGTGTGGGTGTCGCGCATAAAATTACCGGCGACCTGCATAATCACATAGACAAGTTTAGTTTTAAGAGTATGAAGCTTGCGACGCCTAATACGTTTGCAACCGACCATCGCTCGCTCAAAAAACAATTTGTTAGCAACAAACGGCTACAAAATCTGCTCGATTAATTGCTTAAACTAGCCGTATAGTGCTAGAATACGTGCAATGACAGAGGTGGGAACTGCCAACCCTGAGTTGGTACTTGGTAAATCAATTGCTGCTGCGCGTAAGGCCGCTGGTTTAACGCAGCAAGACTTGTGTGCGAAAGCAGATTTGTCTTATAGCACCCTTGCAAAAATTGAACGCGGTGCCATAAAAAGCCCGAGCGTATTTACCGTCGCTGCTATTGCCGCCGCTACGAGCACGACTGTAGAGCAACTCACCGGTATTGCAACGGGACTTACTGTTGCCTCCCCCGCCCTACCCCAGATTGAGTATAAGACCGCTAAAAATGGCGTACAGTTTGTGTATTTCGACATTAATGGCGTTATGGTCCGCTTCTTTCAGCGTGCTTTTACGGCTATTTCTGCCGATACAGGTGTTTCGCCTGATTCTGTCGAAGCCATATTTTGGCACTATAACGATGCCGTTTGCCGTGGGGATATGTCGCTCGACGAATTTAATACCGCACTTGCACAGCGCTTGGGCGTGGAATCGATTCAATGGCAAAAGTATTACCTAGAAAACCTAGACCCGATTCACGAAATGCACGAATGCGCTGCATGGGCGAGTGAGCATTTTAAGATAGGCCTGCTCAGCAACATAATGCCCGGCTTAATTAGCCAAATGATAACTATTGGTCTGTTGCCTGACCTGCCCTATGCTTCAATCATTGATTCGTCTCAAGTCGGTGCCATTAAACCCGAACCAGCCATATACGAAAAAGCTACAGCCGCGGCTGGCGTGGCACCTGAAGCTATTTTGCTTGTAGACGATGGCCGCACCAACCTTATGGCTGCCGAACGCTTTGGCTGGCACGTGTTGTGGTTTGATGCGTACCGTTCGGGCGAGAGCGAACAGC
>CAZPLH010000067.1:0-4288 GCA_964587465.1 uncultured Candidatus Saccharibacteria bacterium
ACTGTAACTGTAGCTGTCGTAAGCAACCCAACCTTTAGCGGGTTGGTGACGGCAAATGGCGGCCTTACAGTTGGTGGTTCAAGTACATTGGCAATTCAAAAGGGAACTGACTTTAGCACAACTGGTGCATCACCAGCCGCTAACTTCGTCGGTTCATTCATCCGCCTTACCGGCGCAAGCACTCAAACAATTCAGGGTATTACGGGCGCTGCTGATGGCCGTGTTATTACGTTATTTAACACGGCTGCACAAGCTGCAGTTATTGTTAACCAAAGTGGCGCAGCTTCCGCAACCGAGCGTATCATTACGGGTACCGGTGCAGACATTAGTATTGCTCCTGACGCTTCAATCGAACTTCGCTATGACTCAACGACACAACGATGGCGCGCAGTAGGTGCTACAAGCGTTAACGGCGTCACCACCGTCGGTGCCGTAAGTGGTACCTCTACTGCTAACGGTGCAACCATCACCGGCAACACTATTAATCTTGCCGTTGCTGATGCTACGAACGCAGGTCTTCTTTCAACCGCCGCTCAGAGCATCGCTGGCGCCAAGACCTTTGCCGCTCTTATTACTGGCCAGGCTGGTCTTACCATTACGGGTAACACGAGCCTCAGCACTTCAGCCGGTAACAGCACTACTATTGGTAACGCAACAGGCAACTTCCAATTAACTTCAAACGGTCTTAACGTAACAACTGCTGGTGCAATCTCTGGAGCAACCACCATTTCTGCATCAGGTCTTGTAACCAGCGTTGGTCTTAACGCAGGTGCTGGCCTTATCCAGGGTACCAACGGTCTTACCGTAAGTGGCAACACCACACTTGCTGGTACTGCAGGAAACACCTTCGCAGCTGGCAACAGCACTGGTGCAGTTACACTTACCGGTAGCGCAGGTACAACCTTCGTATTTAACGGAGTAACACTCGACACAACTGAACTTAACCGCCTTGACGGTAAAGATGCAGCACTTCTTGATGTAAACGACGCAGTGAACACTGCTATTACTGGTACTGGCGCACTTGCTAGCGGTAGTATCGTGTCTGGTTTCGGTACTATTGCAACTGCCAACACCATTACTGGCACAACCATCAACGGTACCACCGGCATTAACACTGGCGCAGCTGCTGGCACCCAGCGCATCGACGCGAGCGGTAACCTTGTAAACATTGGCACCATTACTTCTGGCCTTATTAACGGCCAGACTATTAGTAGTAGCGCTAACTTCACCGGCACGCTAAGTGTTACTGGCGCAACCACCCTTAGCAGTACCCTAGCTGTTACCGGTACCACTGACTTCACCGGCTCAATTGCAACCAAGAAGGGTGCCGACTTTAGTACCACAGGTACTACCAACAATGCCGCCTTCAGTGACGCATCACTCATTCGTCTTACCGGTGCGAGCGCCCAGACCATTACCGGTATTGCTGGTGGACGTGACGGTGAACAATTAACACTTTTGAACGCGGGCTCTACTAATGCAACTATTACGAATAACGACGCAGGTTCTAGCGCAGCCAATCGCATAACTACTGGTACGGGTGCAAGCATTTCGATTAGTGTTGGTAGCTCAGTTCAACTGGTTTATGACGCAACCGCTTCACTATGGCGTGTAGTAGGTGATGTTGCTGGTGGTTCTGGTTCTGGCGTCACCACCGTCGGTGCCGTAAGTGGTACCTCTACTGCTAACGGTGCAACCATCACCGGCAACACTATTAATCTTGCCGTTGCTGATGCTACGAACGCAGGTCTTCTTTCAACCGCCGCTCAGAGCATCGCTGGCGCCAAGACCTTTGCCGCTCTTATTACTGGCCAGGCTGGTCTTACCATTACGGGTAACACGAGCCTCAGCACTTCAGCCGGTAACAGCACTACTATTGGTAACGCAACAGGCAACTTCCAATTAACTTCAAACGGTCTTAACGTAACAACTGCTGGTGCAATCTCTGGAGCAACCACCATTTCTGCATCAGGTCTTGTAACCAGCGTTGGTCTTAACGCAGGTGCTGGCCTTATCCAGGGTACCAACGGTCTTACCGTAAGTGGCAACACCACACTTGCTGGTACTGCAGGAAACACCTTCGCAGCTGGCAACAGCACTGGTGCAGTTACACTTACCGGTAGCGCAGGTACAACCTTCGTATTTAACGGAGTAACACTCGACACAACTGAACTTAACCGCCTTGACGGTAAAGATGCAGCACTTCTTGATGTAAACGACGCAGTGAACACTGCTATTACTGGTACTGGCGCACTTGCTAGCGGTAGTATCGTGTCTGGTTTCGGTACTATTGCAACTGCCAACACCATTACTGGCACAACCATCAACGGTACCACCGGCATTAACACTGGCGCAGCTGCTGGCACCCAGCGCATCGACGCGAGCGGTAACCTTGTAAACATTGGCACCATTACTTCTGGCCTTATTAACGGCCAGACTATTAGTAGTAGCGCTAACTTCACCGGCACGCTAAGTGTTACTGGCGCAACCACCCTTAGCAGTACCCTAGCTGTTACCGGTACCACTGACTTCACCGGCTCAATTGCAACCAAGAAGGGTGCCGACTTTAGTACCACAGGTACTACCAACAATGCCGCCTTCAGTGACGCATCACTCATTCGTCTTACCGGTGCGAGCGCCCAGACCATTACCGGTATTGCTGGTGGACGTGACGGTGAACAATTAACACTTTTGAACGCGGGCTCTACTAATGCAACTATTACGAATAACGACGCAGGTTCTAGCGCAGCCAATCGCATAACTACTGGTACGGGTGCAAGCATTTCGATTAGTGTTGGTAGCTCAGTTCAACTGGTTTATGACGCAACCGCTTCACTATGGCGTGTAGTAGGTGATGTTGCTGGTGGTTCTGGTTCTGGCGTCACCACCGTCGGTGCCGTAAGTGGTACGCCTACCGCAAATGGTGCAAGCATTACAGGTACTACACTCAACTTAGCAGTAGCAGACGGTTCGAATGCGGGACTTATATCTACTGGTAGTCAAACAATTGGCGGACTAAAGACGTTCAGTACTGGCATAATCATCACAACTCTTGGCACAACAGACTCTTCGACTATCCTTTGTCGAAATACTTCAAACCAAGTTGCGGCTTGTAACGCACTAACCGACGCACAAATTAGCGACACGCTTACTTCAAGCATTTTCATTGGCTCTGGTTCAACCACCAACGCTGTTGACCTAGGTACTGCGGAAGTTTCTGGCACGCTAGGTGTTGGTAACGGTGGTACTGGCGCAACAACAAGCCAAGGTGCTATTAACGCAATCTCACAACTTACTACGAATGGCGACTTGCTATACAACAACGGCACAAACAGTACGCGCCTTGCTCGTGGCACAAACGGTCAATGTCTAACGAGCAACGCCACCACCATTCTATGGCAGGCTTGTAGCGGCGCCGGCTCTGGCAGCACACTTCAAGCTGCATATGACGCAGGTAACACCATCGCAACAACCGATGCTCGCGATATTGCGTTCACGCTTTCTAACACTACTACCGACAGCAACTTCACGGTTAACATAGCTACTGGCTCTACCAGCAAGTTTGCCGTACAAAACAACGGCACGGACGTGCTTTCTGCAACCTCAGCTGCACTCACTTTTGCTACCGCAACTAGCATTACGAATGGTAACAACTTTACTGTTGGTACGGGCGCAACAAGCCTAGGCGGTACTTTGGGCGTTACTGGCGCAACTACCCTTAGTAGTACATTGGCCGTTACGGGCAGTACAGACTTCACTGGTTCAATTGCAACTAAGAAGGGTACTGACTACGCAACAACTGGTACTACTAACAACGCAAGCTTCTCTAACGCATCGCTCATTCGTCTAACCGGTGCAAGTGCACAAACTATTACTGGTATTGCCGGTGGCCGAGATGGACAGCTGCTAACTCTCGTCAATGCAGGTTCTGCAAACGCAACCATTACCAACAACGACGCTGGCTCAACTGCCACGAACCGCATTACTACTGGTACTGGCGGCAGCATCTCTATTGCGGTAGGTAGCTCAGTTCAACTTGTTTATGATTCGACTGCTGGTTTCTGGCGTGTTGTTGGTGACGTAGCTGGCGGCGCAGGTGCTGGCGTCACCACCACTGGCGCTATTGCTGGCACCAATGCAAATGGCCTTAACATTAGTGGCAATACCATTAACCTTACTATTGCAGATGCATCCAATGGTGGTGCGCTTACTGCTGGTTCTCAGACCATTGGCGGTGCTAAGACCTTCGCCGCTCTCCTCACTGGCCAAGCTGGTGCAACGGTCTCAG
>CAZPLH010000068.1:0-1642 GCA_964587465.1 uncultured Candidatus Saccharibacteria bacterium
GGTTATGACCATGAGCGCACAGCTTATGGCGGCGGGCGCAAATCAGCAGCTTATTGCAACGCAGCTTGCCCCTGTTGTAGAGGCAGATATTGCAGGCGGCGATGGTGACTTGCCGGCACCAGTCATGGACGATGAACAAGGTTCTTCCGATGAAGCGGTACTAGACCTGCACCATGAAGATGATGGTTTTAATCAGCCACAACCAGAGCAGCAACCAGACTATGCAACGCACGAAGAACTCGCCGAAGCGGTAAATCAGGTACAAGAAAATGCATACAAACCACACCGGGTTATTCAGCCGTTGCCAGATGAGCCAGAACAAGAACAGCCCGAAATGGCAGAACCAGAACCGCAATCATACGATGAACAACCAACGAGTAAGTACATAATGACGCCACCAGCAAGTGGGGGGACGCTTACGGCAAACACGCAGCCCGAATGGTACGAACCAAGTTCTGACCCATTAACCGCTGCAGATGTTGCGCCAAGCTTTCCAACACAGCAACATGAAAAAGCAGTAGTAGAGCCGCTATTGGGTGTAACCGACGACGCCGAATCGGTGCAAGCGGCAAGTATGCCGTCTACCGAAGACCCATTGTTGCCGTCTGATGGCGAAACAAATACTATGCCGCTTCCTGCTGAAGATCCAAACGCAGAAATTCCGGCAGCCAGTGATGAAGTAGAGTCAGATATTCCGGTAATCGATAAGCTAGGGCCTGAAGTGCACGAAAACGACACGCTTGAAGCAATTGAGCACGCCGTAGAAGATTACAGTGGCACACCGCCGCATGCAGAAGCGCCCGTAGAACCTCAGGCACCTGAAACACCTGCACCAGGAGAAGCTTCGGTACCAGCGCCTGAACAAAACCTTGATACTGACGCAGCCCGCCAGGCGGTTATGGATGCAGTCAATGCCGCAGGGTACGACACGAATCGCCCAGAGCCTATACAGGCACTAAACGCACAAGAATTCACAAGCGAGCCAGCACCTGAGGCAGCAGCATCAGAGGTGCCGTCTATACCGATTCCGCCTTCAGAGCTTGACCAGGGTACCCCAGTACAAGAACAGCCAGCTGACGCACCACCAAGTGTGCCGCCACCAATGATGCCACAGTTCCCAATTCCGGGTGCTGAAGTGTACGAACCCGACCAAGAACCAAGAAGCTAGTCTTTATACGTATAGAAATTTTCAGTAAGTGAAGGTGCTGATTCGGCGCGTGCGATAAGCATTTCGGCATCGTCGCGTTGGCTATAGTGGGCGCGCATAATCTGTTTTTTTAGCTCGAACACCTCTGAAATATCGTTGGTAATGTCTATTTGGCTCGCCGGGCGCCCCTTAGAGCGGAACACAAAACTGGTGTCGGCTTGCGGCAAGAGTTCCTCGGGTACACAAAAATAGTGGAGCGCTTTTAGGCGTTTGTCGGTTGCTCGTAATTTAACGAACACAAAACTAGACACAAAGCTCATAACAATGTGGTCAATGTGGCCAGAAATGCCATTTTGGTCCATGGTTACAACGGTAAATTCAGTTTTTTCGTCATATTCTTGGGCAATTGATTCAATGATTGCCTGGCAATCGGCAGCTATTTGTGGGAAGTAATGGTTGTTCAGCTCGCCGTCTAGGTACCACAGTTGATGCTGG
>CAZPLH010000068.1:1742-4197 GCA_964587465.1 uncultured Candidatus Saccharibacteria bacterium
TTGTGGGAAGTAATGGTTGTTCAGCTCGCCGTCTAGGTACCACAGTTGATGCTGGGTTTTTGCGCCTAGTAGCTTACCGGCAGCAAGCCATTCTTCGTTACGAATTTCGCCTAAATCTTCGTGATCGTCGGGGTTGGTACCATTTTGGCCAGCTGTCGCACAAATAAGGTGCACATCGGCACCATTTTTTATGGCGAGTGCCAAGGTGCCACTTGGGCCAAAACTCTCGTCGTCGGGGTGGGCAAAAATGCCAATATAAACCTGTTTCATATGCGCATAGTATACAATGCACGGTAATGATAGAAGGCATACTTTTAGTCGATAAACCCGAAGGCATCAGTAGTTTTGGTGTGGTTGCTAAAGTTCGTGGTTGTGCCCGCGCACTAACGGGTGTAAAGAAAATTAAGGTTGGGCACAGTGGTACGCTCGACCCAGCGGCAACTGGTTTGTTGGTCATTGCCGTTGGTCCGTATACCAAGCGCATACCGGAGCTTATTAAAAAAGATAAAACCTACGAAGTAACCATGCGACTTGGCCAAAAAAGCACCACTGGTGACAAAGAGGGCGATATAACAGCCGTGTCAGACGCGCAACCTAGCCTTGAACAGCTCCAGGCTACCCTTAAAGCGTTTACGGGAGATATTATGCAAACTCCACCCGCTTTTAGCGCCATAAAAGTAAATGGCCAGCGTGCGTACGACTTAGCGCGGAAAGGGCAGGACGTACAGTTAGAGGCTCGGCCAGCAAAAATATATAGCAACGAGCTAGTGGCTTACGAGTACCCATTGGTGCGCTTTACTAGCAAAGTTGGCAGCGGCACCTACATACGCAGTCTGGTAGAGGACATTGGCGAAAAACTAGGTACAGGCGCCTACATGAGTGACTTACACCGCACTCAGGTAGGGCAGTTCGATGTAACTGACGCGATTTCGCTCGACCAAGTAAGCCCCGAAACGCTTTCCGACAAACTGATTGTTTTATAGCCAACTGCTTGCAAAAGAGGTCGTTATCTGTTAGTATTGTCGGTAACGCCATCATTAATCTCTAAGTAATAATAGTTAAAGGATTTAGTTTGATTTCGACAACCAAGAAGGCTGAGCTTGTAAAGACTCACCAAAAGAGCAAAACTGACACCGGTTCACCAGAAGTGCAAGTTAGCATTATGACTGCACGTATTAACGAAATTACCGAGCATCTAAAAGCCAACAAGCACGACTTTATGGCTCGCCGTGGTTTGCTGCAACTTGTAGGCAAGCGCCGCCGCCAACTTAAGTACTTAGCCGAAAAAGACGAACAAGCCTATCTAGACTTGATTGCAAAACTTGGCATTCGCCGCTAATTTTAGACCGCGAGGTTACAAAATGCGTTTTGTAACCGAATCTATCTAAAAAATAGAGCCGGCTTTATATAATAAAGTACATACAAAACTAAGGTGATAGAGCACAGCTATACTGCTGGAACTCGGCAAAGTTCTTGGTATACCTGAACCCTGTCACCTTGGAAAACGAAAGGACTCTCTTATGGGCAAAATCATTAACCCTTACGGCAAAGAAATCATAAAAGTCGAAACCGACTTTTTGGGTAAAACACTGAGCCTCGAAATCAACCGCGTTGGCTTTAGGACAACCGCCTCTGTACTTGCAACATACGGTGACACCGTTGTGCTTGGTACCGCTATGGTAAGTCCAAAGCGGCTCAGTGGCTTTGACTACTTTCCATTAAGCATTGATTACGAAGAAAAAATGTATGCAGGTGGCAAAATTAGCGGCAGCCGCTTCATTAAGCGCGAAGGCCGCCCAAGTGATGATGCAATCTTAATTGGTCGCTTAATCGACCGCCCAATTCGCCCATTATGGCCAAAAGGCTACCGTCACGAAGTGCAGGGTGTTGCAAGCGTACTTAGCCTTGACCCAAGCTTTAGGCCTGACATGGTTGCCATGATTGCCTTAAGTGCCGCATTTATGCTTACGGGTGCTCCATATGATGGCCCTGTTTCTGGTTTGCGCGTTGGTATTAAAGATGGCAAGTTTGCTGCGTTCTTACCTGCAGATGAATATGACAAGGGTGACCTTGACCTCGTAGTTGCGGGTACCGAAACCGGTGTGATGATGGTAGAAGCTGGCGCAAGTGAAGTTAGCGAAGACCAAATTGCCGATGCCATTGAATGGGCGTTTAAAGAAATGCAGCCAGCAATTAAGTTGCAAAAAGAACTCGTTAAAAAAGTTGGTGTAACGGCGCAAGAATTCGAACTTGACCTTCCAAACGAAGAGATTCAAAAAGAAGTAAATGCCTGGGTAGATGGCAAGCTTGGACCAAAAGTCCGCGCTGCATACCCAGAACGAAACGAAATGATTAACGCACTCCGTGAAGAGTTCCATGAAGCTATGGAAGAAAAAGTTGGCGAAGATTACGCCGACCACCACACCGAATACGACGAAGCCTTTACGCTTGCCGT
>CAZPLH010000069.1:0-4193 GCA_964587465.1 uncultured Candidatus Saccharibacteria bacterium
CCTCAAAAAACAGATTCATCACCGTGCGCCCTGCTAATAAGGGCTGATTAGTAATTGCACCATCTGGGTCTAAAAAAGATTCGGCAAAATCTAAAATTTCGGTTAATTCGGCTCGAGCTTTTTGGTAGCTAAAGTCTGACTTACTCATAGCCTACAGCTTACCATGAACATCGGTTACTAAAACATCTACAGCACCGTCGTGCAGCTCTATTTGCAAAGCATCATCTTTTTGCACTTGCGTAGTACTAGTTAGCAGCTGCGCTTGTTTACGGGCAAGCACGTAGCCACGTTCTAAAACGAGTCGCGGGTTATAGGCACCAAATACATGGCGGAGTTGTTCGGTATCTTTTATTGCTGCTTCAATAATTCGGGCGGGCGCACCCTGCACCTGCTGGCGCACAAAGCGCGCGTCCGAAACGGCAACATCTACAAAACTGCGGGCGCTACTGTTGAGCGTGTCGCGCATGGTACGCACAATGGCTCGCTCTGCGCTGCGGTCTGGTACCAAAAGCTCTGCAGCGTTACTTGGTGTCGATGCGCGCAGGTCAGCGGCAAGTTCGGCCAGACTTTCGTCAACCTCGTGGCCAATAGCTACAACGCTCGGAATACGGCTTGCCGCTACAGCCCGCACCACCCGCTCGTCATTAAAGGCACTTAAATCATCGGCACTACCACCGCCACGGGTGACGACTAACACGTCGCATGGCACAGCTTGTTCATTAGCTTTTTTAATGGCTCGTACCAGCTGCTCTGGCGCTGCTTCGCCCTGCACCTGCGTATCGAACACGTGCAGTTCGGCAAACGGCCAACGGGCAGCAAGAATTTTTGTAAAGTCAGCATACGCGGCAGACTCTACCGACGCTACCAGCGCAATACGCTCTGGCACGTCGGGAAGCGCTCGCTTTCGGCTTTCGTCGAACAAGCCTTCTTCGGTTAGTTTTTTCTGCAAAAGCAAAAAGGCTTTTTTAATTGAGCCTTCGCCCGCGGGCGTAATTGTCTGCACCGTAACACTAAAGCCAAATTGCGGATGCAATCGTGGCGTACCCGTTACGCGTACCACCATGCCGTCTTCAAGCGGTCCCGGTAGTGCATATATGCTCGCGAAACACGCAACTTTGCTGTAATCATCTTTTAGGTCAAAGTACAGCCATTTATTTTTACTAACGCGAAAGTTACTAAGTTCGCCCTCTACTACCGCCCTACCAAACACGTGCTCGAGCGTTTGGTTCGCGAGTGCGACAAAATCGGTTGGGCTTAAAACAAAGTCGTTCATTACGCCTTACGTGGTGATTCGGCCTGCCCGCGACGAAGCGCAAGCTGGTAGTAAATAAAGCCAAGTGGCAAGAATATAATCATCGTAAAAATGCGGTACACCAAAGTTGCAGAAAGTGCTAAAGCTTTTGGCACACCGGCACCAGCAAGTACACCAGTCATAAGCGCCTCGTACACGCCAATACCACCTGGCAAAATGGCAATTAGCCCAGCAAAGCTGGCTACCGCATACGCTAAAATTACGGCACCCGGGTTTACTAGTTCGCCCAGAGCCATGTATGCCAAATACGCAGTTGCGACTTCGGTAAGATTAATCATTAACGCCCAAAAGAATACTTTCTTTAAGCTGCGACTGTCTTTCTTAATGATGACGTAGTCTTTGTGCAAGTCTACAAATAAATGTTCTATACGCTCAATGTCTATGCTGTTATGCCGCTTCGTAAATGGCGACAAAACTTTGTTAGCTAGCCGCGGTAAGAATGCGGTAAATGCGCGAATGCGTGATTCGCTACTGACTATGTACACACCAATAAGCGCTCCGGCAATAGTAGCAACCGTTATGGAAATGCCAATAAACAGCGTAACGCCACCAACTTGGTCGCTAAAACTAAGTAAGAACATGCCCAAAAACAAGACTACCAAAAAACTAATAAACGTAGCCGCGAAGCGCATAGTCTGCGCAAGCGTTGTTCGTGAAACCGGCACGCCAAAGCGGCGCAAGCGCAAGCCTAGGTACGAAAAACCAGCTACCCCGCCACTTGGGAACACATGATTCACAAAATTGAGCTCGAGTGCAATTTTATACATTTCGGTCATTTTCACCTTTTCGCCCATGCTTTGCAGGTAGTCGTGATACAAGCGTGCTACTGCGTAGTAGTTAAGTAGCTGCATAGGTATCATCAAAAACACAATCGACCATTTTGCTCCGCCAATTTCACGCAATCCATGCTGTATTTGCGGCCACGAAAAGTACAGTAATACTGCCAAGGCAATAATGGTTATAACGTTGATTATTATGCGCACTCGTTGCGATAACATATGCGCTGATTATACAGCAGTTTGATAAACAGGGCTCACACCCTATAATTAACCCTAATGAATCAAAGCTTATTTATACTGGGGCGTCAGCCTGCGATTGGTCTTGCCGAACTCGAGAGCCTGTATGGTGCGGATGCCCTGCGACCTTTAAATGGCGCAGCAATTGTAGACATTGACCCGCAACAAGTAGATTTCAATCGTTTGGGCGGGGCTGTAAAGCTTACGCAGGTACTGCATGAGCTAGACACAGCCGACTGGTTCAAAATTGAAAAATACCTGCTTAAAATGGTGCCTGAGCATTTGCAGTATGTACCCGACGGTAAGCTAACTTTGGGTTTAAGTGTCTACGGCCTTTCTGCAACCACAAATATGCTTACCAAAACCGGACTAACACTTAAAAAAATTATTAAAAATACTGGGCGGCCAGTACGGCTCGTGCCCAACAAAACCCCTGCCCTTGGCAGCGCCCAAGTATTGCACAACGATTTAATGGGCGAACGCGGCTGGGAGCTCGTATTTGTACGCAACGGCGAAAAAACCATTGTCTGCCTTACCATTGCCGAGCAAGATATTGAGGCCTACGGCGCACGCGACCAAGCTCGCCCTAAACGTGATGCCCGTGTGGGTATGTTGCCGCCAAAACTCGCGCAAAACATTATTAATCTTGCCGCAGGTGCTACACCCGTTGCCGGCCAAACCGTGCTCGACCCGTTTTGCGGCACCGGTGTTGTTTTGCAAGAAGCCCTGCTTATGGGCTATAGCGTTATTGGCACCGACCTAGAACCACGGATGATTGATTACAGCACCGCGAATATCACCTGGCTAAAGCACAACTGGCAAGCCGCACAAGGCAACGTAAGCATAGAAGTTGGCGATGCCCAAAAACACCAGTGGAAGCAGCCGATTGATCTTGTCGCTGCCGAAACGTATTTAGGCGAACCTATTTCGCAAATGCCCGACCCCTCTAAACTTACCCGCTTAGTAGACGGCACCGACAGTTTACACTACAAAATGCTCGCTAATTTGCACAAACAATTACCCCGCGGCACCCGTTTATGCTTAGCCGTGCCCGCTTGGCGTACAAAAATAGGGTTCAAACACCTCCCTACCCTTGACCAACTGGGTAAATTGGGGTATACTCGAATGGTTTTTGAGCACGCTAAAAACGACGACCTAATCTACGCCCGCGAAGATCAAATGGTTGCTCGCGAGCTCGTCGTATTAGTAACAAAGTAAGAAGGTTAACCCATGTCACACGTTAAAGCTGGTGGAACTAGCAAAAACAACCGAGATAGTCAGGGCCAGCGACTTGGCGTAAAGCGCTTTGGTGGCCAAACTGTTCGCAATGGTGAAGTTATTATTCGCCAAGTTGGCGAAACAAAAGTAGCCGGCGAAGGCACCTACATGAGCCGCAACTACACCATCCACGCTGCGAAGGATGGCGTTGTAAGCTTTATTGAACGACGCGTACGTCGCTACACCGGTAAAACGGTTAAGCGCACCGAAGTTGTTGTTAAATAATTACCCTTCATCGGTATTAAAAAAATCCCCTCGCCTGAGGGGATTTTTTTATTTAGGATTCGCTTACTCGTATTGCTTCGGCGCCAACAGCTCGAAGTGGCATTTCCCATACTGCTCTTAGTTCATCACTTTCCAAAAGTCGCTCAACTAATTGCGCGGTGTCATCTAGATCAGTAGCTGCAACTTCATTTTCGGCAAATGAAGTGCCAATCTGGTCCCACGCCTGCTTTAACTCATCTGAGTCAATAAGCCGCTTGACCAACTGCTTCATATCTACCAAAGAAGCATCATCGATGGTCGTCGTCTCCCCTTGCGTTTCATGATGCATGGTTTCTTCTCGTTAATTGTATACAGTATACACC
>CAZPLH010000070.1:0-4189 GCA_964587465.1 uncultured Candidatus Saccharibacteria bacterium
TACGGGCGGTGAATCGTCACGAGTCGTGAAGCCACTTAAGCGCGTAATGTTACAGGCAATAGAGGCTTCCATGCCTGTTAATGGTGATGAACCGGCGTGTATAGGCATAGAAGATTATTTATCTTTAGAAACACTTGTAGATACAATTCCTGGCCTCGATGATGCACCGGTACAGCCAGCTACAGAAGTTACAGCACTGAGCACCCTAGAAAAGCTTGCCGTACTTCGGGCTGTTAATCAGTACAGAGTCGCCACAAAAGATGCAGCAACACGCAGGCAGGCGGAATTATTTCTTGCTCATCACACCAATTCCTTACTTGGGCGTGTCGCGAGCATGATAGTTTTGTAAGAAGTTGCTAGACTATAGGTATATGCCTGAGCTTCCAGAAGTAGAAACGGTGCGGGTGGGCCTGCAACGATTGTTGCCAGGCCGCGTTGTTGCGGCCGTAGATTTTGATTGGCCAAAAGGGTTCCCAAACGCGCCAGCAGACGTAAAGCAGTTTTTGATTGGCGCAAAAATACTCACAGTTCGACGCCGCGCAAAGGTGTTAATGATTGATTTGAGCACCGAATACAGTTTAGTTATTCATTTAAAAATGACCGGTCAGTTAGTGTTCCGTGGTGCAGAAAATTTTGGTGCAGGGCATCCTAACGAAAGCCTCATTGGCGATTTACCCGACAAATCTACACGGGTAAACATTGCGTTTGCTGACGACAGCCATTTGTTTTTTAACGACCAACGTAAATTCGGCTGGGTTCGGCTAATGCCAACCGTTGAAATTCCAAATATAGATTTTATGAAAAAAGTAGGGCCCGAACCACTGGCCGATGACTTTACCGACGAAGTGTTTATTAGTCGACTTATGCGCCGAAAAAACAGCAACATCAAAGCCGTTTTACTGGACCAAACGGTGCTTGCCGGTATTGGCAATATTTATGCCGACGAAGCATTGTTTGCCGCGAAAATCCACCCCACAAGTATTACGGGCGCTATACCCAAAGCGCGGCTTGTTGCGCTCCACCATGAGCTCGTAGCAGTGCTTAAGCTGAGCATAGAAAAAGGTGGTTCAACTGACCGTAATTACGTAAACGCCGAAGGCAAACGTGGTAGTTATATAGACTTTGCCCAGGTGTTTCGCCGCGAAAAGCAACCGTGTTTAGCTTGTGGGCGCGAAATTACTAAATCGCGTGTTGCGGGGCGGGGCACGCATACCTGCGAGCACTGCCAAAAGAAATACGGGACTACTAAATGATAATTTCATTTATTGGCGACAATGCCTATGCCCGCGAAAAAGCCGCCAAAGAATTTGTTGATGGGTTTGTAGGTGCGCATGGTGCGCATTCGGTAGATAGATTTATTGCGACTGATATAGAGCCCAACACGCTCAGTGGGGCGGTAACCACCTCGCCTTTTTTGTCGCAGCGCCGGCTGATTATTGTGCGCGACGTGAGCGCAAATAAAGTACTTGCCGAAAAGTTCGAAGATATTTTGCAGCAAACGGCGGACACGAGCGACTTGGTAATAATCGAGGCGCATGTCGACGGGCGCAGTAAGTACCTGCAAATTTTGCGCAAAATGACCGATTGCCGAGAGTTTGCTCACCTAGACGTGCAAGAACTCAGTACCTGGGCCGTTGAATACGCCACAAACCAGGCGGGCACACTTTCACGGCAAGATGCCCAGTATTTGGTAGAGCGTGTGGGTACGAACCAACAACTTGTAGGGCAGGAAATAGACAAATTAGTTTTATATAATCCTCAGATTTCTAAAACGTGCATTGATGCATTAACTGAATACGCACCGCAAAGTAGCATTTTTGCAATGCTCGAAGCGGCTTTTGCGGGCGACATTAAAAATGCGCTTAAGTTGTACGAAGAACAGCGTGCGCAGGGCATGGAACCGCAAGCTATTTTAGGCATGATTGCGTGGCAGCTACACATTTTAGTTTTGGTAAAAACAGGACAAGATAAAGACCCGGCAGAAATCGCGAGCGCTGCTAAATTAAACCCGTTCGTGGTGCGTAAAAGTTTAGCCGTTACTCGCCGAATGAGCTTTGCTGATTTGTCTGACTTATTAGAGCTAGCCACAAACACGGATTACAAGTTAAAGACGAGCAAAATGAACGCTGATTCAGCAGTCAGCGCGCTTTTGTTAGTCTGCGCCAAATAAAAACTGCCCCTGGGTGGGGCAGTTTAGACGGTGCTATAAAAGTTATTTTTTAGCAGCTGGTTTTTTTGCTGCAGGCTTTTTAGCTGGTGCGGCTTTCTTTGCAGTAGCTTTTTTAGCAGCTGGCTTCGCGGCTGCCTTTTTAGGTGCAGCTTTAGCAGTGCTTTTTACGCCCGCTTTTTTAGCAGCAGCGCTTAGCTGAGCCTTCTTGCGTGCTGCTTTGTTCTTGTGTAGAACATTCTTTTTTGCAGCAGTGTCGATAGCGCTGTTAGCTTTTTTGTGCGCTGCTTCTACTTCGCTTGCTTTGCCGCCAGCTACAGCGGTAGTGAAGGCTTTTACAGCTTCGCGCAAGGTGCGCTTTGTCTTTGCGTTTCTAACGGTAGCTTTGTTGCTGACCTTTACGCGCTTTTTTGCAGATTTGATAATCGGCATAGTGTCTTAATCATCCTTTTTAACGTTATTAAAATGTCAGTTGGCAATTATAACGTAAATTCGCAAGTTTTACCAGAGTAGGCTATTGCACACCCATACTTATTATGCTAATCTGACCTCAGATAGCTTAAAAAGAAAAAACAAAATGGAATCAAACCCTAAAAGCCAAGTCGTCGAGCGCTTAAAAGAAGCGCAAAACGTGCTGGTTACGGTAAGTGCAAATCCTAGTGTCGACCAGCTTTCGGCGGCCATTGGTTTTACGCTGCTTATGAACAAGCTAGGCAAGCACGCTACCGCTGTTTTTAGTGGCCACGTTCCAAGCACACTTGAATTCTTAAAACCCGAAGAAACACTCGAACAAAACACCGACAGTTTGCGCGATTTTATTATTTCGCTCGACAAAGCTAAGGCCGACAAACTTCGCTATAAGGTTGAAGACGAGTTTGTAAAGATTTACATTACTCCGTACCGAACAAGCCTGAGCGAAGCCGATTTGAACTTTAGCCAAGGCGACTTTAATGTCGATGCTGTGGTAGCACTTGGTGTTGACCAGCGCGAACACGTCGACCAAGCAATTCTAGAGCACGGCCGCATTTTGCATGACGCTACCGTAATTGGCGTTATGGCGGGGCAGGGTCAAACAGAAGTTGGCAGTATTAACTGGCAAGACTCAAGTGCAAGCAGTTTGTGTGAAATGTTGGTAAGTATTAGCGAATCGTTCCAAAGTGGACTGCTCGACGGTCAAATGGCTACCGCATTCTTAACGGGTATTGTTGCCGAAACAGATAGGTTTAGTAACGAAAAGACGAGTCCGAAGGTTATGACCATGAGTGCACAACTTATGGCGGCAGGCGCAAATCAGCAACTAATTGCAACTCAGCTTGCTCCTGTTGTAGAAGCAGATATTTCGGGCGGCGATGGTGACTTGCCTGCTCCAGTTATGGATGACGAACAGGGTTCGGCCGATGAAGCGGTACTAGACTTACACCACGAAGATGATGGCTTTAATCAGCCGCAACCAGAGCAACAGCCGGACTATGCGACGCACGAAGAACTTGCTGAAGCGGTAAACCAGGTACAAGAAAATGCCTACAAACCTCACCGCGTCATCCAGCCGTTACCCGAAGAGCCAGAACAAGAACAGCCAGAAATGGCAGAGCCAGAACCGCAATCATACGATGAACAACCAACAAGTAAGTACATAATGACTCCACCTGCAAGTGGTGGAACGCTAACTGCAAACACGCAGCCCGAGTGGTACGAACCAAGCTCTGACCCATTAACTGCTGCAGATGTTGCGCCTAGCTTTCCGACCCAGCAGCACGAAAAAGCAGTAGTAGAACCACTGTTAGGTGTAACCGACGACGCGGAATCAGTGCAAGCCGATTGTATGCCGTCTACTGAAGACCCATTGTTGCCTTCTGACGGCGAAACAAGCACTATGCCACTTCCTGCTGAAGACCCAAATGCTGAAATACCAGCAGCAAGCGATGAAGTAGAGTCAGATATTCCGGTAATCGATAAGCTTGGGCCCGAAGTGCACGATAACGATACTCTCGATGCAATTGAGCACGCCGTAGAAGATTACAG
>CAZPLH010000071.1:0-4140 GCA_964587465.1 uncultured Candidatus Saccharibacteria bacterium
GTTGCAACTTTTGCAAGTGGAGCAACGTTAGTTTTTACAGGCGCCACAACTACATCGGCTTGTGCTGTTTCTGGCAATGTAACTTGCAAATTAAACTGCTCTAGAATTTCAGTGTAAGCCTGAACAGCATTAGCATCGCCTTGCTTAAACGCGGCATCGAGCTCGCGGCTGGCTTTTGGCACAAGTGCCGGGACCGAGTTGCTAAGTGTGAATGCAAAATGGTCTATGCTTCGTACCCTACCCTGGCCAAACTTTTGTATTGCCGCTTTTCTAAAAGCATACTCTGTAGCGTCAATATCAGTTGTGGCACGAATTTTTGCGCGCAAGTCTTTAAGGGCTTCGTCTTTGGCAGGGCCTTGCAAATCAGGCAGTTGCTTATCGAGTTCTTGTATTGCAAGTGCGGTTATTTCTACAGTTTCGCTGACTAATGCTTCGAGCTCTGGGCTCATATAGGTTAATGGGAGCCCCATGGCCTGCAGTAACGCCCTTGTTTGGTCTACTCTAGAAATCTGCTCTACTTGTTCAATAACTCGTTCGCTCATACCTCGTTGCCCTCCTCTGTTTCATGTTCACGCCGAACCGTCACCGATGGACCAGCATTATTTGTTATTGTGCGTGCCGTTGTATCTATAAGCCGTTTTGACTTTCTACCAAACCAATCTCTGCCTGTTTTTCTTGCAACCAATACCGCTGCTTTACCAATACGTTTTGCAGTTTGATCTTTTGCGGCTGCATCTACTTGTACCTCTTGGCGCAATAATTGAAATGCAGTAAAGATTCGTTGTTCTTCATCGAATATATCTTTTACTTTTTCGGCGATAAGATTAAAATCTGCAGTACAAAGATCAAGCCACTCTTTTTTTTCAGTTACATCGTAAAGCACCGGGCCTTCTTGGCGTAACATTTCGGCAGCTTTATCGTGTGCCGCCAAAACTTCTGCTGGCGCCAATGCCGCATTTGGATCTTCTGCTTCATTAATAACTTTTGCGCGCATTTCTCGCATTGAATCGAGCAATGCCTTCGCTATGCGCAACTCTAAATCTGCTGTTTGCAGCTGTAGGTATGACTCTGAGACTTTTGGAATAATAGCGCGCATTTTTTCGTAGGTGGCTTTAAGCTCTACGGCAAGACTGTTTCGGGAAGATATTTGTTCGTTTCTGCTTTCTACAAGCGCGGTTCGATTTGCCTCTAACGCCTCCATTAGCGCATCGATTTCTGCAATGACTCGTTCAGTAGAATCACCTGTGATTGCTGCATCCAACTTTTCAATCGCTGAACCTGTCTCATAATCTGGTACGTTTACTGGCATTAAATCATACGCACCATTGCCATTTGCGGCGCCTGCCACACCCATAAGTTGCGTCATCCGTGAAGGCGGAATGTACATAGGCCTAGTTTCTATATCCCTAGCCATTGGTAACTCCACAATCTTCTATTGCCGGCCTTTTGTTGCCGTAAATTACTGCTTGTTGTGCAGCCTTTATCGCAGCACCAGACTTCTTTAATTGCGGTAAGGGTGCCGCCTCATAATTAAGCGTATTTCCGAATAACTTGTTATTTTGGTCTACCATTTGGAACGTTAAATACGAATTAGGAATTTCTTGCTGTGCAAGTTGCTCTGCAAATTTTTGTGCCGGTATTTGTGTTGCCGCTTTATAAATAGGTGCAGCACAAGTTTGTTGAAGCTCGTGCAAAGCCACAACTTCTAATGTTGCGATAAGAGCTTTTTCGGCTGTAGGGTCAAGGTTTACGCCTTTAGGGGCATTTGGGTTTTGCGGACAACCGGCAACAGGAATCTGCTTACAGGCAGTAGCGCTTAGACTTTCACCTGGCAAAACAGTACGCATTTTTAATTGCGCGTCTGTTATTTCGGTTGAGGTACGTATGCTGGTGGCATCGAGCCCAATAGTAAGTGGCACAATTCCCGCTTGCTCGTCTGGCGCACCTTCAGTTCTAATGTAACGAGCATTTTCATCAATACAGGTCTTTGTGGTTACTTCAAGTGAAAGAATTTCTATTTCCCGTTCGTAAGACATAAGTGGCTTAGTTTTAATTTTTTGGTTTGCAAACGTTACTACGTTGGTAACACAACCGTCTGGCGTATCGATACCCGCAAACGATGCCTTAATGTGTTTTGGCCCTGTTTCAAAAATATCTCCACCTGCCGAAGCGCCAGGTGTGGGGGCCAACCCTGCGCTATGTGGCGCCGCTTGTACTTGGGGGGCATTTGGCTCTGCATTTACTACGTTACCTCCAGAATTTGTCGGATAAAACGCCACGGCGGCACCTAGTGCTGCGGCGGCACCAAGAAGTACTCGTACTCTTTTGCTCCGAAGGACCGTAAAAATGTCTACCGGGTTGCGTTCGGCTGAAACGCGAACTGAGGTTACGGGTTGCTCCACTTCAGGCTTACCGTGCAAGTTCTCGTCTAGAATTTCTGCATAACTTCGCATTATTCTTTTCCTTCAAGCTTGGCAATCTGAGCATCATCGTACGGTGTTTGCTCGTGCCATGTCGCGATTATCTTCTGTATGTCGCTTTTTACCGAATCACTTAATGTGCACTTACTAGAATCGTCGCTCAAATTAATAGATTGCATTTCTTCTGATTTAAGTCCAATTGCTTGAGACATATATACACCTGTTAAATTCGCAGCTTGCATGTAGCCAATATTTTTCTTGTTTTGAGACACATGTTTACTAGCTGGATTGTTCGGATCTTCAGTGAATCTAACTCGTATGTTTTCTGGTTTAGTAAGCTCAGCTATATACCGTTCAGCCTGGTCGAGTACTTCAGGGTTTTCTGGGTACTTTGACTTTAAAACCTCTAAAATTGCTGGCGCACTAAGCTGAAAATTCACTGCAACGGCTTTGGCAATACCGGCTTCTAGAACACCGTCTTGACTTGTTATTTCTTTCGCACAAGATAATCTAAAGTTTTCAACATTAAACTTTTCGGAGCCCGTGGCAATTTGTGAAGCGATTTCGGGTGGTAAGCTTCTAAATAAGTCTATCGCCCCTTCAGCGCTAACCTCATTCTTTAAAGTTTGCATGTTTTTAGTATTTGCAGAAAAACCAGCAATATCAGCGTCAATAACAAGTACGTCACGTTCGCCATCTTTTTCTACTGAAACTCTCATGTATTTATCTTGATTGTTGGAGTTAGGAGTTTGATTGGCTTTTTGTGAATCTGCCGATGAGTCTTTAAGAATCTTATACTCTATGGAGTTCTCCCCAGAAACTGTAGTTTCGAACGGGATGCTTCCAATAGAGAAATCATGGCTAAATGGACCGACGCCTAAGCCCATATTCATATCAATGACTGAGGTTGTAGACGAGCCACCAAAAACGGACACAACATTCAAACTCGCCGGCAGCTCAAGCTGATCTGCGACAACCGTTGCATCGATTGTTAGTGTATCTTTGTGCTGAGATTTACTCCACGCAAAAAACGCGAGACCAACAGCTGCAGTACCAACGACGGCACCTAAAACAAAAGTACGTGCTCCACCTTCATCGCCGTCAATTGCATCAATGCCAAATTTTTGTCGTAGCGTGTTGCCCATAAAATTACTCCGAAAAAGGGGTCGTAGCCAATAAAAAAAGGCACGAACTTAACTAGTAATTCATGCCTTGCGCTCCACCCGACAAGCAATTTGCTTGCTCGTAGTTACATGATCAGAATGAATAAACTTCGAAGAGTTTACGCGAGTTGATCATGCAGCTACTCGTATTTCCTCCCATGAGGTATTACATGCATTTTGAACTAATTATTTGTTTTTGTCAATTTTTTACGTTACAAAACGCGCTTTAAGAACTGGCCGGTAAACGAACCAGTTACTTTGGCAACTTGCTCGGGCGTACCCGTAGCAACAACTTGCCCACCAGCGTCGCCGCCTTCAGGGCCCATGTCTATTAGGTAGTCTGCCGACTTAATGACATCTAGGTTGTGTTCGATAATAACCATTGAGTTACCAGCGTTAACAAGCGCGTGTAGCACATTTAACAGCTTGTCTACGTCGGCAATGTGCAAACCAGTTGTTGGCTCATCCAAAATATAGAGCGTTCGGCCTGTTGGACGGCGTGAAAGCTCGCTCGCGAGCTTAATACGCTGTGCTTCACCACCACTTAGCGTGGTAGC
>CAZPLH010000072.1:0-4109 GCA_964587465.1 uncultured Candidatus Saccharibacteria bacterium
ACACAGTTGTGGTGGCGGTTTTTTGGTGCGCTGGTTAAGCGAACACCCAGACGCCAAAGTAGGTAAGGTTGTTTTAGTAGCGCCGTGGATTAATGTCGACCATGAAGCAGACATTGCATTTTTCGACGAACTTAAAATTGATTCTACATTAATCAATCGAACTAAAGGTGTAACAATATTTGTGTCTGACGATGATGATGAAAGCATCCATAAGTCGGTGCAGCAAGTTGCTTTAGACGTACCAGGCATAAAGCGTGTAGATTTTAAAGGCTATGGGCATTTCTGTTACGGTGATATGAAAACAAAAGAGTTCCCAGAACTTTTAGCAGAAGTAATTTCATAAATATAAAGGAGTGGCATTATGGGTTTTATGGATGGGCTTGGCAGAATGCTGCAAGGTAAGCCGGTTTTTGTAGATACAAACCAACAAGGGCAGCCTTCAAATGAACCACAACAAGTGAACGGCGAAAAAATAATTCCTAAAGTGTATATTGCACGCACTGACTGCAATGTAAACAATGGCCGCATGGAACTGCGGGTTCACGTTAAAAATGAATCACCGGTTGAAGTGCATGCCGACAACATTAGAATTTTTGAAACCGTTGTGCAACTAGACAGAAACATCCACCCAAGCGAAATTGCAGACTTTACAGTGTACAACGGCCCCGTTATGCAAGACGACAACAAAAATAAGTGCGAGCTAAAATATCGCACTACCGACGGCGATTATTTTGCAACGCAGCACGTTGTAGAGTACGGCTTTAATAACAATACGTACTTAGTACATAACATTCGCCCCGTCGGCCCCGTAAACGATATTTAGTTGAAGTGTGCTTTAAAAATTTCGACAAGTTCAATAAGTGATTTTGGGTCAGTTCTTACAAGTGCTAAGTTAGCTGCGCCAATTATAGCCGCAATAAAATCGGGTAGTTCTTGTGTGCTAATCCTAAGGCTGCCCGGAGTGCTCGTAAAATCCGACGTATCGTTTATGCTGAAGTTTCGCATATGAAGCTCATCGCCAAAAGTATAAGAACCTAAATCGAAGCCAGTGCCTGGCTCGCCAATTACAGAAAGCTGGGCAGGGAGCCGATTGCGTAGATGGTCTTTAAGCAAGTGTTTGTAGCGTTTATTGTCAGTTTCGCCAAAGTCACCGAAAGCAGGAATTACGGGAACATTTTTTTGTGCTTCGATAATTTTCAAAATTTTATCGTAGAGTCTAGTAATAAAATCTGGCAATTCTTTCGGGGGAATTACGACGGCCGCATGGGCTAAACAGGCAGTTAATAGAATTGGCTCAACCGAGTGGTAGCCTTTTATGTACGCCGTTTCTTGTAGGGGTGAAAAATCAACATTTCTGCCCGTGGGGCTGAGAGCCTTAGTGTTACTACCTACGGTTTGTCGTGCAACGAAGTCTCCGTGCGCGTCGCCAGAAACATATGTTTTTCGTTCTAAGCCGGGGATTGGCTCGAACACCACTGGAGTAACATCTTTAAAACTGTGGTCTCGTCGGACATCGTTATATTCACTATGTAAAATTAGCGCGCCTAAATTGTTCGCAAAATCTAACAAAGATTTGTGCCCGAATTTTTTATAGTCGGGTAAAATTTTTGGATCTACCGCAGCAACATCGAGCATAGCTAAGCCCGACAATAATAATCCGTCGTCTGACTCTGCGGGGATGGTAGTTGCTATACCTAAATCGTGAATTGATTCTACTCCGAAGTTAGCTGGTGGTCGTATTTGCCACTGCAGCTGTTCAAGCTCTTCTTGCGATTCGGCAAACAGCAAGCCAAGGCCTCTGGCCGCAGATGCTTTTTCTGCCGCGCTTAGCTGTGCAAACTCGGGACTTTTTACGTATTCGCGGCAAAGTTCGAGCGCAGAATCATAGTCTATGCCGCTATACCCGTATGCATCACTAATAACAGCGGGATATTCATCTTGTCGCCAGATTTTTCTTACTGCTCGCGAGACTCGGGGCGTGTCGCTGAGTTCTATGGCTTTTTCGCTCAGTCTAATTTCTCTCATAGTATTAAGTTAAGCACCGTAAACTGGCTTTACAAAGCATAAGAAACATAAATGATATCTCGAGGGTGGACATAAGCCGCTAATGCGGGCATACTTTTAGTAGATTATGACGGTTGAAGTAAATTACATTGGGGTGGTGTTAGCGGCAGCGTCAAGCATGGCCGTAGGATTTATATGGTATGCACCAAAGGTGTTTGGCAATAAGTGGGGTAAACTTACGGGCATAACTCAGGCGCAAATGAAAAAGGGCATGGCACGACCACTGCTAATCACTTTTGCCGCTTCGCTTATAACGGCGTACATTTTGGCGTATGTTACGTACATTTCGCATGTGTTTTTTAAACATAGCTTTTTGATTGATGCACTTACAACGGCTTTTTGGCTATGGGTTGGTCTGACAGCCGTGCGCATATTGGTACACGATATTTTTGAACGTCGTCCGACCAAACTTACACTGCTAAACATTGCAAACGAGTTTGTAATACTTATGGTCATGGCTTTTGTGATTGGGCTAGCAGGTATTCATGTAGCCGTTCAGGTTAACTAGGTATGTCCGCCGGCGAACAGCTACTAGCTGAACTTAAATCGTTGCAAAATCCTGAATCGAGCATGTTTTTAAGTCGCTTTTTTAAAACGGGTCCGGGTGAATATGGCGAAGGTGATATGTTTTTGGGTTTGCGGGTGCCGCAGACCAGGGCAATTGTAAAAAAATACGTTAAACAACTGAACGATGCAGACTTAGAATTTTTGCTCGCAAGCAAGTGGCACGAAGCGCGCCTCGCTGCCGTTGTTGCTGTGCACATACAATTTGAAAAAGCAGATTTACAAACACAGACCACGCTATACAATTTGTACCTAAGCCAAATTGGAAAAGGCATTAATAACTGGGACTTAGTTGATATTTCGTGCCCGGGCATTGTGGGCGCGTACTTATGCGACAAAGACAGAGCCCCGTTATATGAACTTGCAACAAAGGGGTTGTGGCATAAGCGCGTGAGTATAATAAGTACCTTTTACTTTTTAAAGTACGACACACCCGTAGATACCTACGCTTTGGCTGAAAAATTGGTATACGAAAAGCACGATTTACTGCAAAAAGCGGTAGGGTGGAGCCTGCGTGAAATGGGCAAAAAAGATGGCCAGCTACTACGCCAATTTCTAGATACATACGCCGCCACCATGCCGCGAACCGCGCTAAGGTACGCTCTCGAGCATATGCCAAATAATGAAAGAGTGTATTATATGTCTCTAAAGGAGAAGTGATGTGTCAGAAATCGATGATTTGTTTACCGATGCAGACAAAAGAGAGTTAGCTGTAGCAGAAATTTCTGTTCTATTCGATGCCGCAGCAATGCATTTTCAAAGTGCTGCTTTTTCAAGAGTAGACGAAGATGTGGCTAGAATTATTGCCACAAAAGTTGGGCTGGATCCAGTTTCGCTATTCGATATGGATGCATTGCGCGAAGCGATAATTGCACTTAACGTGATACAGCCGCTAAATGAACTAGATTCTTTAGAACAACAAGACGAGCTGGTCCGAGGATTGTTGCGAACGTGGACTAAAGATCCGCTTATAGTATTTGCAACCTCGGTTTCAGTGAGCGGAGAAAAAGCCCTGCCTGAGCTTATTATTGCCCCTGGAAAGTTAATGACCATACATATCCGTGAGAGTTTGTACAACTGGGATCAAATACTAAACGTACAAGACGAAGGCCAGCCAGAATTTAGGACAGGGTATAAGGAACCGTACATTGTTATGCATAAGGCGCAGCGGGTTGAAGAGACTCGGTTTGTAGTAGACGAGGAAACAATACTTGAGATACCTATTTCGCGAATAGTTGCAGCGTATAGGCAATAAAAAGTTATAATAAGCCGAGTGAAACAATCAGCTATTTTAGAAGTTACCATTGATAAATTAGTGCACGGCGGGCAGGGCATTGGTACGCTTGCGGATGGTCGCAAGGCTTTTGTGTGGGGTGCCTTGCCGGGCGAACGTGTATTGTTCGAAATAAGTAAAAAAAAGAAAGACTGGTGCGTGGGTGCGGTTTGCGAAGTGCTTGAGGCATCTAAAGACCGCATAGCAC
>CAZPLH010000073.1:0-4071 GCA_964587465.1 uncultured Candidatus Saccharibacteria bacterium
ATCGGCGCTGACCTGCACCTGGCCGCTGTAGCCCAGCTGCTGGTTCTGCACGGTAAAGCGTTGCAGGGCGTAGTGCGCATCAAACTGTGCCGTTTCGGCGATGACGAGTTTCTCGGCCGGGTCGCGGGTCAAATGCGCGGCTTCCAGGCCCGTGGGCGTGGCAGCCACGCGGCGCTCGTAGCGGAACAGCGGCGGCTGCCCTGCGCTGGCGTTTTGCGCAAAGGTGGCACCACGGTAGATCAGCGCACCGGCTTGCGCTGGGTTGGCCTCCAGGGCCTTCAGGCGGGCGGCGCTGGGCGCGTCCAGCGCGGCGTGGGACGGGGCTGCCACCATCAGCAGAAGGCTGGCGGTGGCAGTCGCCAGGGTGGTGGCGAAGGGGGCATGGCGGTGCCGTGCAGACAGGGTTTTCATGGCGGTTCTGGGGTGGGTTGGCAGTGGCGGAAGCAATGGCCGCAACTGTAGAACCGGGGGTGCACGCCAGCCAGTAGCCAGCGGTCAAGGCAAGGTTGCTGAATTGGCAACGCCGCCAAAACTCGCTACTGATTTGATAGCTTCTTACGCGCTCTGCACGGGGGCTAGCGGCCCATTTGGCACTAAGCCATCTGGCGAACGGTGTCCCAGAACCATGCCTGGGCCTCTGCATGCTTGCGTTCCAGATCCGCCAGGTCGCTGACAAACATCAGCTGCTGGATGCGGGCCACCACGTCGGGCGGCAGGTCGCGGTCCAGGTAGCGCAGGCCAAAGCCGCGCAGGTGGGGGCAGTGCTGGATGCGCAGCAGTTCCACCAGCGGGCGCACCGTCATGGCGTGGTAGAAGCTCAGCGCCTCCACCGCGCGGCCGCGCAGGCGCTCTTTGGTGGGGATGTGCTGGAACATGTCGAAGGCGGATTTGAGCGCGGGCAGGCGGGCCTTGGCTTGGGCCAGGTCAGACTCCACATCCAGGTGCTTGGGCTTTAGCAGCGCATAGCGGTCCAGCCAGGTGGTGCCGTTGCCATGCAACTCCACCTCGCGGAACAGCAGCGGGTCGCCCCGGCGCATCAGTACCAGGTCCACCACCAAAAAAGGCGATGCATCACGCAGCCGGTAGAAGCGCTGCTGGTAGCCCACGGTGCCGGTGATGTCGTGGCGCAAGTCGATGGGGCTGAGTGCCTGCAAGGCCGCCTCGACGGCATCGAACACCGCAGCCACGGCATCGTCTTCCACCACGACCACAGCGTCCACATCGGAGAGTTCGTCCATGTAGGTGAACGCGGCGCTACCGCCCTCCCACGCAGCGCAGACTTGGGGGTGCTGCACCAGTGCATTGCGCAGGGTAGCAATCAGTCGGGTGCGGTCTATGCCGGTGGTGGTGGGAGTGGTGTGCTGGTCGGTCATGGCTGGCTACTGTAGCGCACGCCATGGCCTTGTCATGTGCGTGCAGTAGCATGGTCTGCATCCATTCACCTCCCATCCAACGCACCATAGATAGGGTCACACGCGCCATGCTTCCTCTGCCCCGCCTCCACCGCCTTGTACCGCGCCGCAGCGCTGCTGCCTTGCTGCTATGGGCCTGCAGCTTTGGCGCCCACGCGCAAAACGCGCCCATCACCAACATCCAGCTCGGGCCGCGCCCCTACTTTCTGGTGAATGACATGGTGGATAGCCCGCTCAAAACCAAGCTGCAAAGCTGCAGCAACGGGCCGTTCAAGAAGAGCAGCTTCTCCATCGGCCACCGTGGTGCGGCCATGATGTTCCCTGAGCACACCCGCGAGTCGTACGAGGCCGCCGCACGCATGGGCGCCGGCATTGTGGAGTGCGACGTGACCTTCACCAAGGACAAGGAGCTGGTCTGCCGCCATGCGCAGAATGACCTGCACACCACGACCAATATTCTGGCCACACCGCTGGCGGCCAAGTGCACCAAGCCCTTCACGCCCTACAACGCGGCCACCAACACGCCCGCATCGGCCGAATGCCGCACCAGCGACATCACGCTGGCCGAGTTCAAGACCCTGCGCGGCAAGATGGACGCCTTCAACCCCAAGGCCACCACAGTGCAAGAGTTTCTGGGTGGCACCGCCAACTGGCGCACCGACCTGTACGCTGGCCCCACCAGCGGCACGCTGATGACGCACCAGGACAGCATTGCGCTGTTCAAGCGGCTGGGCGTCAAGATGACACCCGAGCTGAAAGCGCCGGTGGTGGCCATGCCGTTTGACGGCTTTACGCAGGCCGCCTATGCGCAAAAGATGATCGACGCCTACAAGGACGCCCAGGTGCCAGCCAGCGATGTGTTTGCCCAGTCGTTCAGCAAGGACGACATCCTGTACTGGATCAAGGCCGAACCGGCGTTTGGCAAGCAGGCCGTGTTTCTGGACGAACCCCAGAAGCTGAGCGACCTGGCCAGCCCGGAGACGTTGCATGCCTACAAGAAAGAAGGCATCCAGATCGTGGCGCCCCCCATCTTTGCGCTGCTGGATGTGGACAAGAGCGGCAAGCTGGTCGCTTCGGCCTATGCCAAGAACGCCAAGGCCGCCGGCCTGAACATCATCACCTGGAGCCTGGAGCGCTCCGGTGTCATGGCCACGGGCCACGGCGGCTGGTACTACCAGACCGTCAATGCCGCAATGAACCGCGAGGGCGACATCCTGCAGGCGCTGGACGTGCTGGCCCGGGATGTGGGCGTGATCGGCGTGTTCTCGGACTGGCCTGCGACGGTGACGTATTACGCGAACTGCATGGGTTTGTAGTCATTTAATTCATAGATTTGCACAAATCGATTATTTTGCTAATATCTATGAATGCCAAGGCAAACCACCAAGCCCGTTGACTACCCGCAAGCCGTCGTCCAGCAGATAGATCTGCTGGGGCAAAACATCGTGCTTGCGCGCAAGCGGCGCAAGGAATCTCAGGCGCAGTGGGCCAAACGTCTGGGCGTGTCCCAGCCCACCATGGCCCGCATCGAACGGGGTGACCCATCGGTTGCCATGGCCTCGTATGTGATGTGCATGTGGCTGATCAACCCCAGCGCGGTGCTGGCAGACCTGATTGCGCCGCAGCACGACAGCATCGCGCTGGAGCGAGAGATCACCAAGCTGCGCACCGGCCCCGCCGTGGCAACAACAGCACCCACGGCACGCAAGCCCCGCAGCCTTGCTGGCACCACCTCGGCCCAGGCCGCCGCAGGCCTGGCAGCCCTGATCGCCAAGGCAGGGGGTAGCAAAGCATGAGTGCCCAAGGCGTCGATCCCCGCAGCTACGTGCCGCAAGACAGCCTGTACGTGTGGGCGCTGGTAGACCCTGCCCACCCCGCCTTGGTGGGCGAGGTGCGGCTGTCCCATCTGGTGGCGGATTGCGCCACGTTCCGCTACGCACCGACCTGGTGGAATTTCCCGCTGAGCGAAGACCTGCCGCTGGTGGCGGGTCAGGACTTCAGCGCGGGCGCGCGCGGCAGTGCGCCCGGCGCGCTGGACGATGCCCGCCCCGACCGCTGGGGGGAGCGCATCATCCGCCACATCGAGCGGCCGGCGCGCCTGTCGATTCTGGAGATACTGCTGTTCGCCGGGGATGACCGGTTTGGGGCACTGGGCATTTCGGTGTCTGCCGATGCCTACCAGCCCCGGTCCATGGGGCCGTACCCGCGTCTGAGCGAGCTCACGCAGTTGGCCCAGGCCGTGGAAGATGTGCAGCTGCAAGCGTCCATCACCCCCGAAATGCAGCGCCTGCTGCAGCCGGGCGCAACCCTGGGCGGCGCCCACCCCAAGGCCCTGCTGCAAACAGAAGATGCAGCCCCCTGTGTGGTCAAGTTCAGCGAGCTGGGCGACCCGGTGGACACACCACTGCTGGAGCACGCCACCATGACGCTGGCAGCCAAGGCCGGCATTCACGTGGCGCCTACTGGCGTGCTGCAACTCCCCCCAGTGCACCGTAAGGTGCGCCATGCGCTGACGATCCAGCGCTTTGACCGCGCGGCGGGGCTCCGGCTGCATTGCCTGTCTGCCAAGACCGTGCTGCGTGCGGCCGGCCTGGCGGAGAGCTACAGCGCTTTGGCCACCGTCTTGCTGCGAATGGGCCACCCCGACCAGCAGCAGGGC
>CAZPLH010000074.1:0-1554 GCA_964587465.1 uncultured Candidatus Saccharibacteria bacterium
CGCGAAGGTTTCCGTCAATGCGGAACCTAACCGAAATTTAGCCTTCGTGGGCTCGATGTGGATGTCCGAAGCACCAGACTTAATGGCGCCCTCAATAATAAGGTTAATTGTTTGTGCTACCGGAGAGTCTTCTGCAACATCTTCTTCACTGACATCTTCTTCGGCGGCACTGTCGTCCTCGGCAGAAATAACCTGTGTGATTTCAGTGCTGATATTGCCGCGGTATTGGTCAAGAGCTTGCAGAATATTTGTGCGAGTGGCGATGTAAATCTTTAAGTCGTTACCGAGTTGTTTTTGTAAAAAGCTAATTGCCTGAATATCGTCAGGGTCTTCCATGGCCAAAAGTTTTTTACCGTCATCATCGATGCCAAAAACAACGACATTGTATTGTCGTGCAATTCGCTCGGGGATAAGATGCAGCGTCTCTTTTGGTAAATCTTTAACGTTAATTTCAGTAAAAGGGACTTCTACTTCTTCGGCAAAGCCTTTGGTAAGGTCTTTTTCTGACATCGCACCCGAACTAACCACAATATCTTGCAGTGGCTTCTTCTCATTCCGCTATTGTTCTTTAAGTGCGGTAATTTGATCGGCGGTGATTTTGTTGGTTTTTTTGAGCAGTTGCTCTACCAGCGTGTCAGATATGCGCATAGTTATGCACTAGTATAGCTATTAGCATAAGAAATATAAACATTAGCGTGATTATTTGTTGTTGTGTATTAGTATGCGAACCCTTATGGTTGCTAGGTCTTTTTGGTATACTTGGCGAAGATAAAGCTACTATTTCGATAAGAGGGAGAAACCGACTATGGCGTCAAAAAAAGAACCAAAAGAACTCGCACCAGCTTCAAAAGACAAAGACGGCAAAACACAGGCGCTTAATTTAGCGGTTGACCAGATCCGAAAAAACTTCGGTCAGGGTGCAATTATGCAACTTGGCGATGAGCACAAGATTGATGTCGAAACATTTTCTGCAGGTGCACTTAGTCTCGACCTTGCACTTGGTGGCGGTATTCCTAAGGGAAGAATCATTGAAATTTATGGCCCAGAAAGTAGCGGTAAAACAACACTAACCCTACATGCTATTGCCGAAATTCAAAAAGAAGGTGGCAGCGCGGCATTTATTGACGCCGAACACGCACTTGATCCGGCATATGCCGAGCGCATTGGCGTAAATATCAACGACCTATTGGTGGCGCAGCCCGATAACGGTGAACAGGCGCTTGAAATTGTAGAAACATTAGTACGGAGCAACGCGGTTGACCTTATTGTTGTCGACTCGGTTGCGGCACTGGTCCCACAGGCTGAAATCGAAGGTGACATGGGTGATTCGCACATGGGCTTACAGGCACGCTTAATGAGCCAAGCGCTCCGAAAGCTTACCGGTATTATTAGCCGTAGTAAATGCACCGTTATATTTATTAATCAGCTTCGCATGAAGATTGGTGTTATGTTTGGTAATCCCGAAACTACCACTGGTGGTAACGCGCTCAAGTTTTATGCATCAGTTCGTATGGACATACGCCGTATTAGCCAAATAAAAAGTGGTGATGACGT
>CAZPLH010000074.1:1654-3822 GCA_964587465.1 uncultured Candidatus Saccharibacteria bacterium
ATCGACAAAAAAGTTCGCGAGTTGGCTAAAGCCTAGTAAGTAGTCGCGTTTTATGAAAATTACGCGCATAACGGCACAGGTTAAAAATCCTGAGCGTGTGAGCATATTTGTTGACGGGGCCTACAGCTTTTCGTTGAGCCTTGACGAGTTGTTAGCAACGAAGCTTAAAAATAACCAAGAGCTATCTACCTCAGAGCTTAAGAAGCTAAAACAGCTTTCGAGTGATGGAAAGCTGCGCATGCGGGCGTTTGAATGGCTACTACGACGGCCCCATTCGGCGCGTGAGCTAAAAGACTATTTATATAAAAAGCAGGCCAGCGAAGAGTTGACCGCACGTGTAATAACTGACGCACAAAAACGCGGCTACCAAAACGACGAAGCGTTTGCTCGGTGGTGGGTAGAGCAACGACGTACAGGTAAGCAGCGGAGCGCTCGTTATATATCTCAGGAGCTCAACGCAAAAGGAATCGATAGAGAAATAATTGCAGTAGTTTTAACCGAGAACGAAACCAGCGATACAGACGCACTAAGGCTATTAATAGCCAAAAAACGCAGGTCCTCACGGTATGCAGTCGATGAGCAGAAGCTCATTGAGTACTTAGCTCGCCAGGGCTATTCGTTTTCACTCATTAAAGAGCTACTTGCTGAAGAATAATTCGCTGAGGGTACCTTTGCGCCAATAGTAAGTTTTGCACCAGCTTTTTCTTCTGGTCCACTTACCGAAATATGGGTGTCAGTAACTTCAATAATGCTCGCTCTATCGAAAATAAGCCGCGTTCCTGCAATGCTCCCTTTCCACATAGGTGGAATAACGTAAAGTTTTTGGACGAAAAGACTTTTATCGTCTATGGCGTATTCGGCAACTTTGCCTTGCTTTTTGCCGCTCGCAAGCACTGCTTTATTTTCGAGCTGATACCGAATTTCTAGGATATTTTTTAGGCGGACAAGTTCGTCTGGGTCACTCAGACCCAAGTGGTCATCGATAACAATACCCCGCGGTGAGAATTCGCGTATATCCATGTCTAATAAAACGAGCGGGTCCTTGCTGTGCACTGTGGTGCACCAAAAACCGTCGATGTGTAGGTTGTGTGGATTGACAATCGGTTCGGCGATAACACCGATGCGCGCTCCGCCACGAACACTGATAATTGGAATTTTTTGTAATTTTGTCGAGAGTAAAAGCATAAGAAATGTCTATAAACATTGTATACAAAATTCTTGTTGCGCGCTGAATATAAAATACTACAATAAAATTATGAAGCGGGTGGGCAGTGCGCTTGTTTGTTTTATGCTGGTACTGAGTACAGCCAGTATTGCGCACGCCGAAGTTCTAGCCAGCCCAGGCCTTGTCATTACCGAAGTTCAGACAAACGGCGCTGGCAGCGGTACTACCTTGCAAGAATTCATTGAAGTAACAAATATTTCAAATCTAGCGGCAAATGTTGCGGGCTATAAAATTGTCTATACGAACAGCTCAGCAAAAGATTTTGATTTATTCATTTTTGGAGTAGATTCGGTAATTCCTGCAGGTGGGAGCAGGGTGTTTGTACCGGTAACAGCACCGAGTACCTTTTTGGATACGCTCGCCAATAAACTAACGTATATAGCTCCTAGCACTTCAGGTATTGCTGCGAGCAACGGTAAGATTTCGATATTCGATGCAACCGCACAGCTCGTTGATAGTGTGCAGTGGACAAGCACTCAATCGGCAGCAATAAATGACATACTCTTTTATAGTGGCGACGGCAAGTCGCTTGCTCGGAAGAATGCCAACGACATTTTTGTTTTTACCGGTATTAGCAAGGACGATTTCGAAGTTCTTTCCACGCCAGATCCTGTTTCGGAAGACCCTATACCACCCGATCCTGTGCCAGACCCTGTTCCAGAGCCCACTCCTGATCCTGATCCAACGCCGGTACCCGAGATTGTGGATCCGGTCCCGACAACCCCAGACCCAGTAGAAAGTGGCGCCGATTCTGCACCGCCTGATCCTGATCCTACGCCTTTGCCTGAGGCCCCTGTGTATAAACCGGTGTTTATTAACGAATTGCTGGCAGACCCAGCTGCGCCATTGAGCGACGCAAACGACGAGTGGATAGAGTTATATAACGCGGGTACAGAAATAGTTGATGTTAGTGGCTATACCGTTTTTTCGGGCACAAATTTTA
>CAZPLH010000075.1:0-3709 GCA_964587465.1 uncultured Candidatus Saccharibacteria bacterium
TCGGAGCCGCCCTGCTTTTCGGTCATCGCCATGCCAACCGTGATGGCCTTTTTCTGCTCCATCGGGATGTTCCGGTGGTCGTACTGCAGGGCGGTGATCTTGGGCAGCCACTGGGCGGCCAGTTCGGGCTGCTGCTGCAGGGCCGGCACCACTGCCGATGTCATCGTGATGGGGCAGCCATGGGCAGCCTCCACCTGGTTCTGAAGGTAGCACATGGCCGCGCGCGCCACATGGGCGCCCGGTTGGGGCTTGCGCCAGTGCGCAGCATGCAGGCCGTGTTCGGTGGATATCTGCATCAGCCGGTGGTAGGCGGGGTGGAAGCGCACTTCGTCGATGCGGTGGCCGTAGTTGTCGTGCGTGTAGAGCACGGGCTTGTTCTCGTTGGCCTGGAAGCCCAGTTCGATCAGCTCGCGGCTGCCGGTCAATTGGCCGAAGGCCTGCAGCTCGGGCTCTGCCCAGGCGGCGCCTTCGCGGGCCACGGCCTCGCGCAGCGCGGCGTCCTGCTGGTAGAGGTTGTAGTCGCGCAGCGGCGGCGGCTGGTTCTCGACGGTATGGGTTTCGGCCAGATGCCCGTAGTGGGGGGTGTCGGTGGGGGTGTGCGTCATCAATAGAGCTCCAGTTGCCGTGGCGGGCACTGCAAAGGGTGACTATGGCCAAGCCAACGAGTGAATTCAAGTTCACGATGTTAGCCTTTACACAGCTCAGGCCCAAGACCTCTGCCAACGAGCTGTCACTGCCAGCGCCGCGCCTGCACCAAGCCCGCACTGCGCTACAGTGGCGCCTGTTTCAACACTGCGATCCCTCACCCCGTTCCCATGGCCTACCGCCCCACCGAAAAGACTTTGGCCCGCAAGGCCGAGATCCGCCAGCGCCTGCTGGATGCCGCCATCGAGCTGGTCAGCGGCGGCGGCTTTGCCGCACTGACCATGGTGGCGGTGGCCGCCAACGCAGGTATTGCGACGGGCGCTGTCTACAAGCACTTTGTGTCCAAGGACGAGCTGTGCTCCGAGGTGTTTCGCGTGGCCACCGAGAAAGAGGTGGCCTGGGTGCGCGGGATGGCACTGCAGGAGGAGGGCTCCCCCAGCGAACGCCTGCTGCGCGCCATCGAGGCCTTTGCCACGCGCGCGCTGCGGCATCCGCGGCTGGCGTTTGCGCTGATTGCGGAGCCCGTCGATGTGCTGGTGGACGCCCAGCGCCTGCGCTACCGTCTGGCCTATGCAGATGTGTTTGAGCAGTTGGTAGAGCAAGGCATTCAAAGCGGCGAGTTTGCGCCCCAATTCCCCAGCGTCAGCGCCGCCGCACTGGTGGGGGTGATTGCCGAATCGTTGGTGGGACCCTTGTCATGGCCTGCCGCAGACCAGCCCCCGCTGGAGACCGAGGAGCTGATCGCCGCCATCCAGGCCTTTTGCCTGCGCGCGGTGACCGCGCCCAAGCTCAGCTTTTAGCGGCCGCGCGGCGCGCCTTTTGCGCCTCCAGCGTTTCCGTTGGGCCGCCCTGCTTGACCCACTCGGCATAGCCGCCATCGATGTGCGCCACGTTCTGCATGCCCATGTCCTGCAGGGTCTTGGCGGTCAGCGCTCTGCGCCAGCCCGCGCCACAGAACAGGATGTATTCCTGGCCTTCATCACCAAAGAAGGGCTTGTAGTAGGGCGAGGCCGGGTCCACCCAGAACTCCAGCATGCCGCGCGGCGCATGGAAGGCGCCCACCGCCGTGCCGTCGGCCAGCTCGCGGATGTCGCGGATATCGACCAGCTGGGTCTTGCCATCTCCCAAGCGCGCCAGCACGTCGGGCACCGTGTAGGTGCGGACCTGTGCCATGGCTTGGTCCACCAGGGCGCGTGAAGAAGTGGTAATGGGCATGGTTATTGCTCTCAAGTGCTCGGGGTAAGCCCCATTGTTGCCGCATGGCCTTGCCCACATACTACTCCGCGCAGCTGGCGCCCTCTGCGCCTCCGCTTTTTCCAGAACAGGACTCCTGCGTTGTTCCCTTCGACTGCTTCCGTTTCCACACCGACGTGGTGCACAACCCCATCGCCGCAGTCTGCGGTCAGCCCTCTGGCACGCTGGCTTGCGCTGGGCTGGTTGGGCTGCTTGGCCATGGGGCCGGTACAGGCCCAGACGCCAGCACCAGCGAAGGCTGCATCGGCCGCTGCTGCTGCAGCGGCGCAAGAACGGTCACAAGACCCCGCCTACAGCGTGTTCCGCTGGATCAAGATGCACGCCGACACGCCCCGGAAGCCGGAACCGGCAAAGGCTCCTGCCGCAGCACCACGGCCCAAAACAGAGTCCACGGCCGCAACCCCCGCAGCCCCGGCGGCCCCCAGCCCACGCCAGGCCATTGCAGAACAGCGTCCTGCAGCAGAAGTAGCGGCCCCGCCCGCTGCGACGACGGCCGTTGCCCCGGCAGCAGTACCCGCAGCAGCAGCACCCGTCGGTGCGCAGGCACCGGCACCTGCGGCGGCACCCGCACCGGTCGCTGCTGCCCAAGTCGAGACCAGCGAAGAACCCGACGGCGACCTGAAAATCATCTCCCAGGCCCAGCCCGAATTCCCCCGCGAGCTGCGCACCGCCATTGCACATGGCAAGGTGGTGGTCAGCTTCACCGTGCAGCCCGATGGCACGGTGGCGGAGCCGTCTGTCGTGAGCTACACCAACCGCAAGCTGGGCAAACCGGCGATGGATGCCGTGTCCAAATGGGTGTTTGAACCCGTGCGCTCTGCACGCACGGTGCAGGTCGAAATCGCGTTCAACGCCCAGTAGCCTGCGCTACGTACCGGGAGGGATGGGGAAAGCCCCCATGGCAGCCGTGGAGCGCTCCCGTCATACTGCGGCGGTGCCATGAAATCGCTACCATTTCGCCACCCAGCGCCCTCACAGGATATGTTGCCGTTCCCCTTTGTGCGTCCATCCGTCGGCCCCTCGCCGCGCAAGCTGCCCACCGCCACACCAACCCTAGCGCTCGCGGCCCGCACTGCGGCCTTAATCGTTGCAGCCAGCACCACTACCTTGTTGCCCGCATGGGCACAAACTGCAGCGAGCACCGACAAGGCGCAAGAGCGTTCACAGCGGCAGTCCGACAATGTCTACCGCTGGATCAAGTATTTTGCGGACCAGCAGCCCCAAAAGCCCGACCCGAACAAGGCGCGCCCCAAGGCCGCCGACACGACACCACCGCCAGTCGCCGCAAAAAAACCCGAGACCAGACCAGCGGCTGGGCCTGCGCAGGCCCCAACCGAGACCGACACACCGGTCGCCCCCACTGCAGCAGCGACTACGGTGCCACCACCCACGGCACCGCCGGTTGACAGCGCCCCGCTGCAGCAGCCGGTCCCGCAGGTCATCGCCGCTACCGCACCGGCTGCACCGGAACCCGAAGCGGTCGTGGCCGCTCCGCCGGCATTGCGACCTATCAATGTGGTGGAACCCACCATCCCGCGCGAAATGCGGGACGAGACGATCAACGCGTCCGTGCGGCTGAGCTTCACCGTCCTGCAAGACGGCAGCGTCAGCGCACCGACCGTCGTCTCCGGCAGCAACCGCAAACTCAACCGCTCGGCGCTGGACGCCATTTCCCAATGGCGCTTTGAGCCCATCCAGACCGCCCGACTGACGAACATCGAGTTTGAGTTCCGGCAGGAATAGCTGGAGGATAGGCCCCCACACTCCGCCGCTGCGCGGGTCGCTGCCCCCCGAGGGGGCTACCCCGTCT
>CAZPLH010000076.1:0-3679 GCA_964587465.1 uncultured Candidatus Saccharibacteria bacterium
ACGCTCCGCTTGCGAACTTACTAACCGATTTTTATGACCAACTTAAAAGCATTACCAGCGGCTACGGTTCGTTTAATTATGAGTTACATGAGTACAAGGCCGAAGATTTAGTACGACTCGATTTTTACATTGCCGGTGAACGCGTTGATGCGCTTAGTATTATGGTGCACCGCAGCGAAGCAGAAAGTTTGGGCAGAGTGACGGTTAAAAAGCTCAAAGAAGTTATTCCGCGTCAGAACTTTCAGGTTGCCTTGCAGGCCGCCGTTGGGGGTAGGTTCATCGCCCGTGAAGATTTAAGCGCATACCGTAAAGACGTAACAACTGGGTTGTACGGTGGTGATGTTTCGCGAAAGAAAAAGGTGCTTGCAAAACAGGCTAAAGGTAAAAAGCGCATGAAGCGGTTTGGTAAGGTGGATATCCCAGCCGAAGCTTTCACTGTAATGCTCAAACGCGATTAACTAGAAAGTTCTTTTAGGTCTTTCAGCAGTTCGCCAACGTGGGTGAGTGGGTTGACGCCTTTGTATTCTTTGACGATTTCACCGCTTGGGTTAATCAAGTAAGTGTTACGCTCGATACCCATGTATTCGCGACCCATAAACTTCTTTTTTCCCCACGCACCAAATGCCTGAATCGTTTCGGTTGAGGTGTCGCTTAAAAGGGTAAAGTTTAGGTTGTGCGCAACTGCAAATTTTTTGTGGCTGGCAACAGAATCTTTTGAAATACCTAGTACAACTGCGCCAGTTGCTTCAAGCACTTCACGGCCGTCTCTGAAGCTGCAGGCTTCTTTGGTACAGCCGGGCGTTGCGTCTTTAGGGTAAAAATACACAATGACCCATTTGCCCGCATATTGTTCGAGCGTGTGAATGTTGTTGTTTTGGTCGGGGAGCGAAAAATTTGGTGCTTTCATAAGGTATAGTATACCTATGTTCGGTAGCGACTCACCACTCACGCATCTTTCGGATTTTCAGCGCATCCTAAAAAACTACAAACCCAGCCTAGAGATTCTTGATTTACTTCACAACCACCAATTTGTAATTCTTTCCGCACCTTCTGCGGCGGGCCGCAACACCATTATTAAAAACTTAATAATGACGGGTAAGTATTATTTTGTTATTTCGGACACTACACGTCCGCCACGCATAAACAATGGTATTCCAGAGCGAAGCGGTGAAGAATACTGGTTCAAAAGCGAAGAAGAGTTTTTGCAGGGGCTAAAGAATGGTTACTATATTGAAGCTGCAATAATCCATAACCAGCAGGTTTCGGGCATTAGCCTAGACGAAATGCGCCGCGGTGCCGCAACGGGTAGGGTGCTCATTACCGATGCTGACATTCAAGGCGCCGACAGCATTAAAAGTTTTAGCGACGACACCATAGCGGTTTTTGTGTTGCCGCCTAATTTCGACGAATGGATGCGCCGCATGGACGGCCGCGGCGAAATGAGCCACGAAGAAAAGCGGCGCCGGCTAATTAGTGCAACTGAAGAAATCGAATTTGCTTTAAAAAGAAATTACTTCAAGTTCATTATTAACTGGGAACTAAAAGTAACCATGGAAGAGCTGCACGAACATGTGCTAACCCGCAGCTTTGGCGAGGCCGAGCAGCAAGCTGCACACGGGCACGCACAGCAGCTGTTAAGCGACCTGAGCACCTGGCTCAAACAAAATTAGTTGGCACTCTTGACATGTGAGTGCCAAAATTTGTAGAATGGTATTAGTTAGCACTACGCTAATGTGAGTGACAACTATGACACCAAGACAAGCACAAATTTTGCACGCAATTGTAGAACAGTATGCCGAAGTTGCGGCACCTGTTGGGTCTGTTTTACTTGCCCAAATGTTTGGGGTGTCATCTGCCACCGTACGTGCCGAAATGGCTCGACTTGAAGAAATGGGTTACATTGAGCAACCGCATACTTCTGCTGGCCGTATTCCAACCGACAAAGGCTACCGCGCCTACGTTAACAACGTAACCGAGCAAACCGACAACTTACCTGCGTTAAGCATGAATCGCAATGCGAGAGCGATTGATGTGCGGGTAAAAGGTGCGGGAGAATCTGCCCAGGCTATTAAATCCGCAGTCGATAGCTTAGTAGAAATTACCCACAACCTTGGTATTGCCACCATTGGTAACCAATTGTACATGAGCGGGCTTTCAAACTTGTTTGGGCAGCCTGAATTTATTGGCCCGAATGCCGTGCACGAAGTAGCTCAGTTGCTCGACAACTTAGAGCCATGGTTGCGCGAAGCATCGCCAAACGAACCACTTAGTGTGTACATCGGCGCCGAAAACCCCATTGGTAAAACCAGTGGCTGTACGTTAATTGTCAGTAAGTTCCGTAGCCCATTTAGCGACCGAAGCTACATTGGAGTTGTCGGGCCGAAACGGCAAAGCTACCGCGAAGTAATGGCGCTGGTGCAGTACGCCGGCAAGAGCCTTGAAAATAGCCTACAAATTTAAGGAAGTACTATGACAAAAGCAAAGAAACCAACCAAAGACGAACAAATTGCAGAACTCACCGCCGACCTACAACGGTTGCAGGCAGAGTTTATTAACTTTAAGCGTCGTAGCGAAGAAGAGCGTACGCGTGCTGTTAGTGCCGGTAAAGAACAAGCAGTCATTGCACTTTTGCCCGTGCTGGACAACATAGAGCGTGCTGTTGCGCACGAACCCGAAGACATTAAAGACCACGCGTGGGTTAAAGGTGTAAGCGCGGTTTCTAAGCAATTAGGTAGCCAGCTCGAAGCAATTGGGCTAGTAAAAGTTGGTGTTGAAGGCGAACCATTTGATCCTGAAAAACATGATGCCATAGCCGTCGATGACGGTGAAGGCGAAACAGAAGTCGTGAGCGCAGTATTGCAAACCGGCTACCAATTTGGGGATCAGATAATCCGCCATGCAATGGTAAAAGTTACAAAGAAGTAGAGGAGAAACATTTTATGGGAAAAATTATAGGAATCGACTTAGGCACAACTAACAGCGCTATGGCTGTAATGGAAGGCGGTAAGCCAGAAATTATTGCTAACGCCGAAGGCAACCGCACCACGCCAAGTGTTGTGGCTGTAAACAAAACGGGTGAACGCCTTGTTGGGCAAGTAGCGCGCCGCCAGGCAGTTACCAACCCAGGCAACACTGTGTACGAAATGAAGCGCCTTATTGGTCGTCGCTGGGAAGACAAAGAAGTTCAGCGCGACATTAAGCTTATGGGCTACGAAATTGTTAAAAGTGGTACCAGCGTTAAAGTTAAAATGGGCGACAAAGAATACAGCGCCGAAGAACTCAGCGCAATGGTACTTAGCAAGCTAAAGGCAGATGCCGAAAGCTTTTTGGGCCAACCAGTAACCGAAGCAGTTATTACCGTACCTGCATACTTTGACGACGCACAGCGCCAGGCAACGAAAGATGCCGGCAAAATTGCAGGTCTAGAAGTTAAGCGAATTATTAACGAACCAACAGCCGCAGCACTTGCGTACGGCCTAGACAAAAACGGCAAAGACGAAAAGATTGCCGTATACGACCTAGGTGGTGGTACGTTTGACGTTTCTATTTTGGAACTAGGTGACGGGGTATTTGAAGTTAAAAGCACCAACGGTGACACGCACCTTGGCGGCGCCGATTTCGACCGCGTTATTGTTAACCACTTACTCGACGAATTTAAGAAAGAAAATGGCCAAGACCT
>CAZPLH010000077.1:0-3668 GCA_964587465.1 uncultured Candidatus Saccharibacteria bacterium
ACATTCGACTTCGCTCAGTATGACATTCGACTTCGCTCAGTATGACAGCTCGAAATGACAAACAAAGTTGTTCACTGGAAACAATTGTTAATACTGAACTCTGTCCAGGTTGATTTATTTGATTGAGAATTTGATTTATACTCACAGTGTTAAAACGGTTTTATAGAAATACTAAAACCAGAGAAGCCGGTTGCGATGAAGCCGGCAGAGGATGCCTGGCAGGACCGGTGCATGCCGCGGCTGTAATATTACCGCCCAACTACCGTAACAAGTGGCTGGATGACAGCAAAAAACTGAGCGACAAAGACCGTTACGAACTGCGCCCCGAGATTGAAGAAAAAGCACTGACCTGGGCTGTAGGTATTGTAACACATACCGAAATAGACGAGATCAATATTTTAAACGCTTCCTTCCTGGCCATGCACAGGGCGCTGGATCAACTGAGTCTTGTGCCCGAGCTTTTACTGATAGATGGCAATCGTTTTAATAAATACAAAGATCTGGAACACGCTTGTATTGTTGGTGGAGATGCCAAATACATGAGTATTGCGGCTGCCAGCATTCTTGCCAAAACGTACCGGGATGATTTTATGAAAGAGATCGCGCTTAACTACCCGCAGTATGGCTGGGCCAACAACATGGGATACCCCACCAAACAGCACCGGCAGGCAATCCGCGATTTTGGTGTAACCGAATACCACCGCCTGACTTACCAATTGCTGCCTTCGCAGTTAGAATTAGATCTTTAAGCTACTTCCTCAGTCGTTTTTTAAAATAGGTTTAATCAAAAAATTTATATCTTTGATAAAGGACCCAAAACGCATGCTTTCAACTTGCAACACTTCTATCCTTTTGCGCCACTTGATAGTTGGTTGCCTGTTATTCATTCACATCCATCGGGGATCTGCGCAGGACAGCCTAAAAAAAACACCTTTGATACGTTTGTTTGAAGCGCATGTAAGATTGGGACTAGGATCTCCAGGCTCTAACGATCCCACACTGGAAAGTGTGTCTGCGCATACCAGTCACAAAGACTATGTGAGCGGCAGTTTTGTGGCCGGGTATTCTGATACCGTTTACACCGGTCGTTTTAAAGAATGGTTTGGCTCAAACGTTGCCTCGGAAGTTGGATTTGGAACCTCATTTCAATTCACTGAAAAAACCAATAAAATACTCAGACGCGTAAAACCGAGATTGGGCTTGTACCACAGCGCCCTGAATCTTTTTAGATATCAAATGGGAATTGAACAACATCATATAACGGATACCCTTCATTTTGTGAATCCCAACTACCCACCCGTGTTCGTAGACTCTTCCACCAGCGGAAACATTACTTACAATTATAAAAGCAAACGGTTTTATGCAGAGGCAGGCGCAAATGTGGACCTTGTTGTCAGCAAAGTTTTTATTCTGTACACAGGGTTTGTTTACGGTTACGGACTGGGTTATTACAACACCTTTCGGGTTACAAAAAGCGAAGACGATGTGTTTGTAGATAAAACATTTCGTGAGGCTTTAAGCTACAGCTCCCGCTTTCTTTTTCCATTGGGCGTACAAGTACGTTTCGGGAAAAGGAAAAAAATATCGAGCAGTTTTCTGGCGGAATTACGCGTGGGTTCAGAAATTAACCGGATTCATACGCATAAATTTCAGAGCAGAACGTATTTTACGCTCAACGCAGGATATAGAATCTACTTTAATTATTTTAAATAGCAGATTGAAAGCCCTTCTAAACATAGTTCTTGTTTTTCTGGCGCTGAGCTCGCATGCGCAGGACAGCCTGAAGACTGTGGGTTTAAAACTTTTTGATTGCAATTTATACCTTGGACCTGTGTTTCATAAAGCCAGGAATCTGGACATGGCTTACGTGACTGCGTTTACCAAAAACCAGGAATTTATTTCAGCGAGTCAGGGTTACTCCCCTCTTCTGTATCAATATTACCAGGGTCAACAAGAAGATTTTGAATTTGGAATAAACATGAGTTTTATGATCACGCAGCCGCGGCATACACTCTTGAAACGAATCAAACCCCGTTTTTACCTGCATGGTAATTCTGTTACTTTTTTTAATTACGAACTGGGATTTACCAGGAACTCTGTGATTGATACCTTACGTTTTGTAGAACCCTATGCCGCCCCGGTATTAATTGATTCTGTTGCCAGTGGAAGATTAAGGTATTCTTACACCAGTGAGCAGTTTTTTGCGGAAATAGGTGCCAATGTAGACCTTATTCGTTTGCGTTATTTTAATTTTTATGTGGGCTTCCTGTATGGGCAGGGTATAAATTTTAATACGACTTTTAGTGTAGACAAAACAGAAAGTTACCGGATTGACCCATACCCCGACCAACAAAAAGGAGAATACGGCACTCTGACCAACTTTAAGAAAACAGAAAAACAACATACAGGCTTCAGTTCCCGAATTAGTATTCCCATTGGCGTACAACACCGTTTCAGCAAAAAAAGGAAAGGATCTCTGGGTTTATTCGGAGAATTAAGGCCCTGCCTGGAGTTTTTTTCGGTAAAAGACGGGGTAAAAACAAAACTCTACCTGCTCTGCGTGAGTGCGGGGCTTCGCTGGAGCTTTGAACGACATAAATAAAACCGGCTTCGCGGCTGCCAACAGTGCTGTTTTAATAAGTTCATGAGTGGTCGTTGCTTTACGGACAGCATATTCTTTAATTTTAGAGAGTGTCAGGACTAAAAAAGATATTTTTCTGGGTTTTCCTTGGTTTAGCAATTGGCGGCGGCATCTACGCCTACTTTCATTTAAAAAACAATAAAAAACCTTCCTTAGATGCCTTATCTGTTTTACCGGATAGTTGCGTCATTTATTTTAACACATCCGGTTTTTCTGAGCTCAATAAGAAAATCAATTCTCAGAGTTTAATTGCCGACAAATTAAAACTCTTCAGTGAAATTAAAAACCTTTGTAACACAGTCGAAGTATTTGATTCCCTTTTTAATTCCAACGAAGACCTCCGTGAGGAACTCGCAAATACACGCATTCACTTTGCCTATTACGAAAAAAACAAATCCTGGCTGGTAAGCTTCAATATTAAACAATTAGGAGAAGAAGAGAATATTGCCGAATCTTTAAAGACACTCTTAAAAGCTGCACAAACTGAAAAGGGCATTTTTCAATTCAGACTTGGGTCGGCGACGTATTACTTTAAGCTGAATGAAGGCGTTGTTTGCTTTTCGGGAAGTGATGTCCTGTGTCTGGAGGCGCTTGGAGGATCCGGAGCCAGGCTCGAAAACAATAAAGCCTTTGTGTCCTTTAAAAATACCCTTACGGAGAGCAGTCAACTTGCTGTTTTTATAGATCATCACCTTTATTCACGGAGTAAGACCGCTGAAAAGCTCAATCTGTCCGCGATCTGTAAAAAAGGCTATTCCGCCGGAGCAATCGATTTTCAGCCCTCCCAAATAAAAATAAACGGGTATCTGTTGCCCGACAGCAGCGAACTCATCTCTTTGTTTAAAGATCAGGCACCGCAATCTACAGAAGACATCGCGGAAAATTTTCCTTCAAACACTCTCTCTTTTAAAGCCTATGGTTTCAGTGATTTTGCGCTGATCAAAACAAAACTGGAAGATTCTGAAGATCTGAAATCTTATTGGGACGCTGCCAACAACAAAGCGCTTTACAACATAGAACTCGATTT
>CAZPLH010000078.1:0-3664 GCA_964587465.1 uncultured Candidatus Saccharibacteria bacterium
AATCTTTTACAATACTACTACGCAGCGCCGTCGGTGCTGGCTTCCCCTACAGGAGGATCAATGAGCGACGCAAGCATTGCCCCACACACCCATGTGAAGGGCGAGGAGCGTGCCAAGCTGGCCGCTAAGGTCACGAAGCTGTACCAGAACGGTGCGACCATTCGGCAGCTCGCTGCCAGCACGGGGCGGTCGTACGGGTTCATCCACGGCTTGCTCCGCGAGAGCGGGGCAGAGCTTCGAGCCCACGGCGGGGACAACCGCCCCAAGATGCGCCGCGTCACCAATGGCTGACAACCAGCCCCATGCCCCCGGATACTTCGGTATCGCGGGGGCGCTTACTTTTTAAAATGCTTATGGTTTGGATTTACTAACAGTGGTGCTATAGTGCAGGTATCAAATAAAAGGAGTATTTATGCAAAGCGATCTTAAAGCTGCATCTTGGGCGCTAGGGCTCTGGGGTGCGTTTTCAGTAATCTTTGGTGCGCTTATTTTGGCGTGGCCAAGTATTACCCTTAAAGCATTTTTGGTAATCTTAGGCGTTTACCTTCTTGCAACGGGTGCTGTTATGTTGGTGGGATCAATTGCAAACCGTGAAGGTCACTGGGTTGGTGGTGCGCTTGTCGGTTTTATTAGCTTTGTTGCTGGTTTGTATGTGTTTTCGCACCCACAAATTAGCGCATTGGTTGCTTTAAGTGTTATTGCACTTTGGGCGGTAGCCGTTGGTATGCTACAAATCGTTGCTGGATTCGAAGGCAAGAACAACTGGCTTCAAATTTTTGCTGGATTCGTATACACCCTATTCGGTTTTTACATTTTTGCAAACCCTAAGGGCGGCGCAATCGCGCTTGTGTGGATTATTGGCTTAAGTACACTTGCTGGTGGTGTGGCACTTGTAGTTACCGCTTTTGAAGCAAATAGCGCAAGCAAAAAAATAGCTGCTAAAAAAGCCTAGTTTTAGTTAGCCTACTAAAAAACCACCCGTTATTTACGGGTGGTTTTTTTGATTGGCAAAAAGCACGTGCATAATTCGTAAAAATATGATATAGTATATCCACTTTCATTGTTGGCTCTAGTCGCACGACGGAAGGAAGACATGAAAAGCGGCACGATACTGCAGGTTGCTCCTGCTCAGAACGCGAGCAAGATCATCCGCGGGGCGCTGCTGGCGGCTGACGTCGGCAAGACCCGTCAGCCCTGGCTGAGCATCGAGTACATGCTGGAGCGCATGAGCGCCACCGAGATCTCGCTGCGAGCACAGGAGCTGCAGCCCTTCTGGTCGGTCGTCGCGGTCGACCTCGGCTACGGCCAGGTCTTCAGGAACGAGGACGACTACGAGACGTTCATCGGAAGCCTCTGCGCCATGCTCGGTCATCCGGGCTACGTCGCGGCAACCAGCCGCAGTCGGCGTGTCCGCTTCGGCGGGCCGTCGAAGCCGGCAGTCTGGCTGGATGTCCGAACAGCGAGCGTGGTGGGCTTGCTGGGCAAGTTCGCCAAGCCGCAGCTCATGATGATCAAGGCTGACGCGGCCTGACCAACACCGAGGTGCTGCCCGTTACTCTGCTAGTTCTGAGTACGGGCGGCCCTCGGGTTTTACTTTTTAGCTAAAATATTTCGGCTCACCCACTCGTACAAAATAATACCCGCCGCAACGCCGACATTAACCGAACGGGTAGAGCCAAACTGTTCAATAGCAATTATTTGTGTGCAGTGAGTCTGCATTTCGGGTGATAGTCCTGGGCCTTCTTGGCCAAAAACCAATACCGCATTAGTAGGGAGCGCCGATTCGTGGAGCGGTGTGCTACCAGCAATGTTATCGATACCAATAACGGTTTGTCCATTAGTTTTTGCCCACGAAATAAAATCGTCAACGGTTGGATGATGATACACTTCTAAGTATTTTTCGGTTGCCATGGCTCCACGTCGGTTCCAGTGGCGCTTGCCAATAATATGAACGCCCGCAACGTTAAATGCGTTGGCGCTTCGAACAATGGTGCCTATGTTGTAGTCGTGCTGGTAGTTTTCTATGGCAACGTGCAAAGTGAACGCTTTGGTAGCCATGTGCGCCTTAATAGCCTCTACCGATTGCCCTTTGTAGCCATCGACCAGGTTTCGCGGGTCATCGACCATTAGAACAAAATCTTCGCGCGCCGTTCAGCGGCAAGTATGCCAACCATGGTGCCTATAAGCGCAACCATAAAGTTCGTTTCTGGGTAAAACTGAAAAGCAATGGCTACCAGTACGCTTGCGGCAAAAATAATCGGGAACACCATACCGCCACGGTAACCCATAGCTTTTGACCAGCCAATCGCAAGAATCTTAACAAAGAAAATCCATAGTAACCCAGCAACGCCCAGCGTAGCAGCCTGGCTAAGCATTGGTTCGATAGATTCGTTTCCGGTAAATTGTACTAGCGTACCACCAATTAAGTACAAAAGGCTCAACCCGAGGCTCGCCAAAAGCGCCTGTAGCCACCAAGCGGTAAATTTTTCGTGCGAGCGAATAGCCGCGAAAATATCGTGCGAGCCTTTAAGTGCAAAGGTTGTAATATAGCCCACCGCAGCAAGTGCGAGCGCAATGCCAATATCGGCAAGGCGGACTTTCCAGTCGTAATCTGGCCAGTTAAAGTATGTTGTTGCCGGGTCAATAACCTTAAGCGTGAGCGTAGACGCAGCAGAGGCGAGCACGGCGACAATGGCAAGCTGAGGACTCAATTTAACCTTTGCTTGTTTGGTTACTAAAAATACAGCCAAAAACCCAACAATAAACGAATGGAAGAACGCCGCAAAAAGGGCAATAATACCCGCAGCCGCAAGCCCTTTTACCGCTTCTTTCTGGCCTTTAAGTAACTTTGTGGCCATGTATGCCCCGACAACCATGCAGGCGGGAACCAACACTGCTTCGGGCCCAAGCGACGCACCAGCAATGAGTGAAAAGTATCCAATGAGCAGAATAATACCAAGGTTTTTTAGGCTTGCATCAATGTCGCCACCACCAAGTCCATGTGCTTCGTGGTTTTCGCTTCTTTTGTCGAGCAAGTGTTGTGCGCCAAAGAAAATAACCGACAGCACCACACACAGCGGTATTACAAGTGCACGCTTGGTGCTTGTATTGAATACGTCATCCCAAATGTAGGTAATAGAATGATGCACCGCGTATTCGAACCCAAAGTAAACAAGCGCCACCGCAACACCAACCAAAATAACCGATACGAGCATTTGTAGTTTCTTCATTACCGGTTAGTATAGCGCACTGGTTTCGCTAGTTGAACTTAAAATTTTGGCGTACACTACGCTTATATACGAAACGGAGTAGTTATGGCATTAAAAAAACCATTAGAAAAGGGCAAAAAGAAAGTCCGCACTTACTGGGACCGATTAAATTATGTTGGCTTAGTTGTTGGTTTGCTATCCTTTTGCGCATCGTTGTTGCCTTCTTTGTTGCCGCGTCCATGGTTATACCAAGGGCTTATAAGTGGGCTCGCTATTGTGGTCGGTTATTCGCTGGGCGTTTTAGCAAGCCAAACCTACCGATGGCTTTCTTTGCCCGAAGTGCCACCAAAATATAAAGCTGTATTGTGGCGGGCATTGTATGTAGTCGCGCCCATTACGGTGCTTGTATTCCTATATAAAGGCGCGCAGTGGCAGAATCAAGTCCGCGAACTTGT
>CAZPLH010000079.1:0-3630 GCA_964587465.1 uncultured Candidatus Saccharibacteria bacterium
TATTTAATTAAAATTCAATATTCCCGAGGGCTACAGGTACAAGATAGTCAATGCTGAGGCGACTGCCCTGTCTTTTTCTAGTAATGTCGTCTAGGTAGAAAGCAGTGTAAAAATCAATTGAAGTGTCGAGCCTTCCTATGTCTGATAATTTCTTGATTTCGTCAATTAATGGGTCCTCGCTAAATTCAAGCTCTAAAGCAAGCTCGAAATTACTTTTAAGTACGTAACGATTGTCATTTTCGGTACTAGGTTCGACTATTCCAAAAGTCTCTAAGGCTTTTATACGTTCGTTATTTGCGACAGGGCTATTCGTCCACTGTCTGACTAGTTCTGCAAACTCGAGTTTCTTTCGCAGCAGTGCATCACAAATAGCGTGAACGAAAAAAGGAACAGATTTATCAGTATAGACATCGCTATTTAATTCGGCTGATTCTGCAATTGCTTGCATGAGTCGAATCGCAGCGAGATGCCCCGCAATTCGGTATTCTTCCTCTTGGCTACCAAAGTAACTATCGGGTCGTCTATAGCCATCTATTGATGAGTCTTTCGGCATAAATTTTAGGTTAAACTATGAAGCTGTAAATCCAAAGCACAAGCATTTTAAATTGCGATGACGAAAATAACGCATTCAAAAGCATAAGTGGTATACTACTTTACAGATGGGCGAACATAAAAAACAGATTGACGTGAGCATCCTCGCTATAGGCGCGGCCGTACAGGATGTATACCTAAGTGGCGATGTATTTACTCCGCATAAAGATCACGGAAACTTTGTCGAAGAATTTCGGCTTGGAAGCAAGAACGACATTAATGCTCCAGTGTTTAGTACTGGTGGCGGTGCTACCAATGCAGCGGTAACTTTTGCGCGTCAGGGGTTACACGCTCGATATATGGGCAAAATTGGCCATGACCCTGCCGGTCGTTTGGTGTTAGACGATTTGCACAAAGACACCGTAGACACGAGTTTGGTAGGCTATTCGAAAGACTACAATACGGGCTATTCATGCCTACTTTTATCGCCGAATGGTGAGCGGACAATTTTGACGTATCGCGGCGCAAGTACGCACTATGAAATTACTGAAAAAGATTTTCACAATGTTGATGTTGACTGGATTTATTTGAGTAGCATGGAAGGCAATTTTGAGGTTCTCGAGACGGTATTTGCATATGCGGAGCATAAAAAAATCAAAATCGCGATGAACCCAGGCAAAAAAGAGCTTGAAAATAAAGAAGCGTTGAAAGCACTATTGCCAAAACTAACGGTGCTTTCGTTGAATCTCGATGAAATGCAAATGCTGTACCACGGCGAAAACCGCGAAGATTTAATTCGGGCCGCCAATGGTGAAGTACCATTTGTGGTGGTGACAGATGGGCCAAATGGTGCTTCGGCAGGTGATGGTAAGCAAATTGTGCATGCCGGCATGTACGAAGATGTACCGGTTATTGATCGTACGGGCGCCGGTGATGCATTTAGTTCGGGGTTTGTAGCGATGATTGCAGCAGGCCGCGGGATTGCCGAAGCGGTAACTTTTGCGAGCGCAAATTCTACCAGTGTTGTGGCAACTATTGGCGCAAAAGCCGGTATTTTGGATCAAGATGCTCACATTCATGCCATGCCGTTAAAGGTAAAAAGTTTTTAGTGTAAAATAACCATAAGAGCAATACATATGTCACGAATTATTTCAGAACTTCTTAGTGCGACAGAGCCAATGTTTTCCATTGCGGTTAAGCAATTAGAGCAAGCTAGCGGTAAGCCTGGCGTTGATGTGCGCTTAACTGCCGAAATTATTGGACAGGTTCAACAAAAAACCAAAGAACTTGGGCTCGACCCAAAAGATACAACCGGTAAAGAGTTGTATGCAGCTTTGCTCGACAAAGTGCGTAAAAGCGAAAAGTCGTTAGCCGAAGCTATTGGTGGGAAAGACCCGGCAAATGTTGCCGAAATGATGCCACTCATGAAAAAGGCAGCTGAAACAGCTAAAACACCACGGACGTGCTGGGTGCTTAAAAAGAGTGTAGCTAAAGAGTTCTTAAAAAAGACTCCACCGCCACAAATCATGAAGCGGCTTGGCTACAAAAGTATCGATAGCATGCTTAAGAACGAAAATATTTTTGAAATTTATGGAGCCCTACGATTTGCTGAAGGCCCAGAATGGCTAAACGAATTTGATTCGCACTACGACACGCTTAAGCCAAGCGATTTTGAAGAGCGAAACATTGAAATAGTCCAAATGCCTGCCGACCGTTGGGCTGATATTTCTGAAGGCTTTGTTCACAAAAAACGGCACAACATAACGCACTTAAAAGAACTTGGTGTCATTTTAATGCTTCCGGTTAAGCTCGAACACATGCCCGGATTTACCATTACGGTAATGCCGCTTTTGTTCCACTATACGAACGAGATTCGCCTGTACAGTGCATTCTTTAAAATGCAGCAGGTCAAACCGAACTTTGCTGAAATTTTTGTAAATACTCTTATTGCAGACCCAGGGAGCGCGGCAGTTATGGCCGGACAAAACATACACTGGCGAGTGATCCAGCGATATTTCGGAAAACTCGAAAATGAATATCACCCTGAAATTTTTGAACCACACGTGCAGCCAGAAGATTTGCACTGGCGCCGCGCCGAAGAAATATTGTTTGATATAGACCCAGCGCTTAGCTGGTGGCGAGACCTTGATTATGTTGGCATAGAGCACCAGGGCCGCCCGGTTACATTCAATTTAATGGATGTCGCGGTGAGCTTTAGCAACAACACGCCATATGCCGACAGAGCGGTATATCACTTTACCGAAGCGCTCTGGAACGAATTATTTATGCGTTACATGGGCGAAAAAGTATTAGAACAGCAAGTGCTTAAGCAACTCGACAACAATATGATTGCACCTGAAACCATTGAAGCGAGCCTAAAAGGCCATAGGGGCTTTTAGTGAACTATAGTATTTGTGTTTCGGGTGCAGCGAGCGGTGAAACCGTCGAAAAGTCAAAAGGGCTTGCCGAAGAATTAGGCCGTTCAATTGCAAAGCGCGGGCACATAGTAACAACGGGCGCGACTATTGGATTACCGTTGTATGCCGCGCGCGCAGCATTTGAAGATGGTGGCGTGAGCATTGGATTTTCGCCTGCGGCGTCATTGCGCGAACACGTCCGAAAATATCGCCTTCCTATAGGCATGTTTAACTTCGTGAACTATACCGGGATGAACTATGTCGGCCGCGATGTGTATTTAGTGCAGTCGAGCGATGCTGTTATTACCGTAGGTGGTCGTTTTGGCAGCTTGCACGAATTTACGACGGCAATAGAAAGTAACATGCCGTGCGGCGTGTTACTAGGTAGCGGTGGCACCGCAGATTTAATTCCTGAGCTTATGGATAAACTTGAACCACCACATCGCAAAATGGTTGTTTTTGATGATGACCCGGATAGGCTCGTTCAAAAAATTATTGATATGCTCGACCAAGAATACAAAGATATCGACACCAAAGAGTTGATAAACGAATGGTTCATCAGCGTTCCTGACGTGAATCGTATCCGTAAAGGATAGACTAAAGCGTGGCTACTAAAAAAAAGAAAAAAGTAGTTAAACCCGAATATTCTATTAAGGTTGTGCCTAAAAAGCCAGCTTCACCT
>CAZPLH010000080.1:0-3588 GCA_964587465.1 uncultured Candidatus Saccharibacteria bacterium
GTATCATGCCGTTATGCCACTGGCCTTTAAGTATGCTAAAAATTTCTTCTTGCGCACGCGCAACATCAAGGTGCGCCCATCCGATTGCCGCGAATGCACTGTCCCATAGCCATTGATGCGCATAGACGCTGGGCGATGGAACGCTGAATTTGCCGTGGTCGTTTCCACGCAGAATATCGCTACATTCGGTAAGTAAATCTATTGGTTCTGCTGCTGATTGTTCTGTTTCGGGCATTGATACTACCTACTATACAAAACTTCGGCCGCTTATGCTTTGGTTTTACTAGCGATAATTCGTGTAATTAAGCGGGAAATCAAAATCTTGGCTATTGAGTAGCTGTATAACGGCTTGGAGCTCGTCTTTTTTATTGCCCGTAACACGTACTTCTTCGCCCTGGATTTGCGTTTTAATTTTTGGATAGTTGTCACGAACGAGTGTCGTTATTTTTTTGGCGTTCTCACTGGAAAGACCTTTTTTTAGGGGAACTATTTTGGTAATCATAAGATTTGATGTTGTGGGCTCGTTACTGATATCGAGCACTTTTTGGCTTTGGCCGCGAATTGCGAGTTTCTTACGCAAGATGTCTAAAATAGCGTCAATATGGAAGTCGTTGTCGCCTGTAACTTTAAGTGAAGTCTTGTCGTTGTCGACCCACTGTACATCCGCTTTGGTGCCTTTAAGGTCGTAGCGTGTTGCTAGCTCGCGTTGTGCTTGGTCGACGACGTTATTGAGTTCGCTTTTGTCGTAGTCGCTGACAATATCGAAAGAAAATGTAGATGCCATATATGTAGTGTAACAAAGTTAAAGAAGGAGGTGGTAGCTGACCCGAGTGGAGAGCGGGTTCTGTGAGAACCCTGGTGAGCAGCTTTTCCATATCGCCGCTCTCCACTCATGGGGTCGTTCAGGCGTCGCTCTTCACGGGCCGGTAGTACTTGCCACGGTCTGTGCGCTGGTCACGCGGACGCTTGGTCGAAAAGATCACTCCGCTCTGGACCCACTCACCGTTGGCCTTGCGTGCCAGAACGACATGGTGAGTTTTCGTGCCGTGCCTGATGTCGACAAGGACAGACTTGCCATCCTTGCTGACATAGGGCGCTCGTACGACCGTACCGCCGTTGACGGAATGGTCGTGGCCGGCGCACAGCTCGGGCCGTGCATGCTTCGTCCAGATCCCTTGCTGCAGCATAGGCGCTGCTTGTCCGTGAAGCTGCTCGATCATCAACGAAGCATTGACGTTCGGCTGCCTACGGAGAAGTCTTGCAATCAGTCCCACGTACCACCTCCTGGTTGTGAATGTCCCTTGGCAGTGCGCCAAAAGATGTAATGAATAAAATACAACGTAAGCGTAATAAAGTCAATAGGGGTAGCGCCAGAGGCGCGAAAGCTCTATAATTCTACGTAATTATGACCTATACCATTCCCGCTGTTGCTGAAGCGGCAGTTGCACTAAAAACAGAATTTGCCCAGCTTGAAGATAAAAAAGCAATTTTGCGCTCGTCGGTAATTCGCGAGCTATTTGGCAGAATTAAAGATGCTCCCAACGAAGAAAAGAAAACATTCGGCGCCGAAATAAATCAGCTTAAATTAGAGGTTGAGTCGTGGGTAGCAGAGGCTGCTGTAGTAGCCGTACAAAAAACACCCATAGACGTAACGGCACCATTTGATGCAAATGTGGCTCATGAACTAAAACCAAAGCTGTTGAGCGCGGAACATGGGTCGGTGCATCCGCTTATGACCGAGCTTGACAAAATTTTAGACATTTTATACCGAATGGGCTTTAGTACGGTAGAATCACGCCAAGTCGACGATGATTACCACATGTTTGAAAGTTTGAATTTCCCCGAAGGTCACCCTGCTCGCGATGATTACGATACTTTTATGACCACAAACGGCTTAATTGCACCAGCGCACACGAGTACTATGCAAAATAGGGTGCTTAAAGCTAATAAAGACAAGTTAGAAGCAGGCGAGCCAATTGCAGTTGCTATACCAGGCCGAGTATTTCGTAACGAGGACTTAGATGCTACCCATGAGCATACGTTCTATCAGCTCGAAGGCGTGTATGTCGATAAAGGCGTGAATGTTGGTAATTTAATTGCGACACTCCGAGCATTTATGAGCGAGTATTTCGGCCAAGATTTGCAAGCAAAGATTCAGCCGTTTTATTTTCCGTTCACTGAACCAAGTTTTGAATTTGCCATTGAACGACCCGATGCGCTTAAAAAAGGTGATGCTGAGGCTGATCAATGGCTAGAGCTTCTCGGTTGTGGCATGATTCACCCTAATGTGCTTAAAGCTGCCGACATAGACCCAGAAATTTACACCGGTTTTGCGTGGGGATGCGGTATTGAGCGCCTGGTACTTATGAAATACGGCATTGAAGATGTACGTCATTTTGAAAGCGCAAAACTAGAGTTTTTGAGGAAGTTTTAATTATGACCATACAAGAAGCAGTCGCTAGGGCAGTAGAAGTGCGTGAAAAGTACGCGCAACTCGAAAAGCAAAACACAGGTAAGCCATGGACGAGGCAGGAGCTATTTGAAGGTTTTGTTGGTGACGTCGGCGACCTCGCTAAGCTTGTTATGGCAAAAGAGGGGCGGCGCACAATAGATGACGTAGATGCCAAGCTTGCTCATGAGCTTGCAGATTGTTTTTGGTCGGTCCTAGTTCTTGCAAGCAAGTACGACATTGACATAGAAAGCGCGTTTCAAAATACGATGAATGCCCTTGACGCAAATATTACATCGGAGTTGCAAAAATGAAAGTTAGTTTAAATACGGCTCAGTTTTACGCGGGCAATGCGCAAATGCAGCCTAATGGTACTGAAGCACTACTAAAGGCAATCGGCACGCAACTTGGTGCGATTGAAGACGTCGAATACTATGGGCCAAAATACGAAGGTGTCGTAGTTGTGCGAGTTGTTTCATGCGAAAAGCATCCAAATGCCGACAAACTCAGCGTTTGCAGGGTTGATGACGGTGGTGCTGTCGCGGATGCAGAACGCGGTGAAGATGGGTTGGTGCAAGTCGTCTGCGGCGCTCCAAACGTACGGGCAGATTTATTGGCGGCGTGGATTCCGCCAAAAGCTACCGTGCCCACAACCGTCGGTACCGAAGAACCATTCGTACTCGAGGCGCGCGAACTCCGTGGCGTAATTAGTAACGGCATGCTCGCAAGCGCAAGTGAACTTGGTTTAAGTGATAACCACGATGGACTTCTTGAAATTGAAGCTTCTGAAGTAGCGCAGCCAGGCGCACCTTTTAAATCATTGTACGGTTTAGACGATGTCGTTGTAGATTTAGAAAACAAAATGTTCACACATCGCCCCGACTGTTTTGGTGTCTTGGGTGTGGCGCGCGAACTTGCCGGTATTCAGGGACAGACATTTTCAAGCCCCGACTGGTACACCAAAGTCCCAAGCTTTGCTGTTGAAGCAGATATCTTACCTTTGTCGGTAGAGATTAAAGACGAAGAGCACGTTCCGCGGCTCATGGGGCTTGCCATGAGCGGGCTTACCAATGGTAGTAGCCCAGTGTGGATGCAAGCTGCCCTAACCCGGATGGGTATTCGTCCGATTAGCCTTATAG
>CAZPLH010000081.1:0-150 GCA_964587465.1 uncultured Candidatus Saccharibacteria bacterium
ATGGAGCAGCATTCCACGCATAGGTAGCGCCACTGGTGACGCCGCTGATGGTGACCGCAGGCGGAGTGGTGTCGTTACTGACTACGACTCCACCTCCGACCAGCGTGTTTCGGTCGTCGTCGGACAGGCACATGTGGTTGCCGGCCTTGT
>CAZPLH010000081.1:250-3563 GCA_964587465.1 uncultured Candidatus Saccharibacteria bacterium
GTCGACGGATGTCTGCTCGATCGTCAGCGAAGTGAAGGACGGCGGTGTGGTGTCGATGACGCTGGTGATGTTCACCGACTGTGTGCCGACCAGCGTGTTTCGGTCGTCGTCGGACAGGCACATGTGGTTGCCGGCCTTGTCGTAGGCGCACACGTTCCCGATCGTCCAGACTCCTGGCTCGGAGAACTGAGGGAAGAACGCCGTGCCAGAGAAGGTTCCGTCCATCGCGGTGCCACTGACCAGGTCGATGTTCGCACCTGATACGTGGTTACCACTCGGGCTGTAGAACACGACGTTCCCGAAGTGGACGCCACTGATGTCGTCGGACAGATGACCGGTCACGGTCACGAACTGGCCACCGTTCGTGACGTCGACGGATGTCTGCTCGATCGTCAGCGAAGTGAAGGACGGCGGTGTGGTGTCGGTAGGACCTGTGACGTCAATTGCTGACGCGGTAGGGGCAGCGAAGACTCCCCCGACGAGAGCCAGAAGCAGCGCGATGGCGGCTCCGAGGCTCAGGCGCTTGAAGCCACTGGTATGTGGCTTGGGTACTGGACGTGAATGGATCACGCACTTTCCTTTCTAATTGTGAATGGGCGATACGTGCAAAACCGACCACCATAAACGGGGTCGGTTTAGACGTAAGTATATTAAAACATAAAAATTTAGCAATATCAATATTCTGAGCTGTTAAAGCCAGAGGTGTCTCAATAACTACTGATTTGATGCGAAGTCGGCAGTACTAAGCCATTCGCTGCCGTATTCTTTAGCAAGTTCTTCTGCTGCTTCGGGGCCCCAAGAGCCTTTTGCGTAAAAATGAAGCTGGCTTTGATTTTGCTGCCAATTACTTAAAATCGGTTGCAGAATTTCCCAACAAGCTAAAATTTCATCACTTGTTGCAAACAAACTTTGATCGCCCATTATGGCGTCTACTAAAACGTGCTCGTAGGCATCGGGCTGGTAATCACCAAACGATTCACGGTACTGAAAGTCCATGTGGACTGGCTGAATGTCATCGTCGAACCCTGGGCGCTTTGCTTGCAGAGTAATGCCAATGCCTTCGTCTGGCTGAATGCGAATAGTAAGCACGTTTGGTTCTACGTTTCGCTTAGAGCGATCTTTAAAGACGATGTTAATTTCGGTTGTTTTTTGAGCAAGTGCTTTACCAGTTCGTAGCAGTACCGGTACGCCGCCCCAGCGGGTGTTGGTTACTTCTAGGTGCAATGCTGCGTAGGTTTCTACGGTAGATTCAGGGTTTGAAACTTCTGTTCGATACCCTTCGTATTGGCCGCGAACAGCGACTTCGTCTATGTGGTTGTCTTTAACAGGGCGCACCGCGTTAAGCAGGGCAAGTTTTTCGGTGTGAATATTTTCGGCACTTAGTGGGTGCGGCACTTCCATCATTACTAACGCCATAACTTGCAGAAGGTGACTTTGAATAATGTCGCGTAGGGCGCCCATGCCTTCGTAAAAGTTTGCGCGGCCTTCAATGTCGTGTGATTCGGCGGCGGTAATTTGGATGTGGTCAATAAACTGCCTGCCCCATAAATCTTCAATGATTGGGTTGTTGAATCGGAAGGCTAAAATGTTCTGCGCGGTTTCTTTAGCAAGGTAGTGGTCTATGCGGTACACTTGCTGCTCGTTAAAAATGGTCGCCATGTGCGCGGCGAGTCGTTTGGAATCTTCTAAGTCAGTACCAAACGGCTTTTCTACGAGTGCCCGGCGAGCGGCACCGTTTTGTTCGTCGTTAAGGCCGGCGCTACCCAGGCACGAAATAACATTACTGAAAATTTCAGGTGGAATTGCGAGGTAGTACAAACGGTTGTGCGCTGTTTGGGTTTCGCGGTCGATGCTTTCGAGTAATTCGCGCAAGCGGTGGTAGTCGTCGGGGTTGGTGCTATCCATGGTGATTAAACGCATGCGTTCTTTGAGTTTTTGCATAATTGCTTCGTCTTCATCGTGCTCGCGGCGGAGCATTGAAATTTCGGCTTTTTCGACAATGCTATCTATGGTGGCGTGTGGGTCGCGAACAACGCAAACAATACTAAATTGTTCGGGCAGGTAATCGCCACGGAGTAGGTGGTACAGGGCAGGGATTAATTTTTTTTGCACCAAGTTGCCGGTAGCGCCAAAAATTACCAGTACGCTTGGTGGAAGTGTTTGGCGCGAAACTGTTTGTGAGTTTTGTTCGTCCATTTTTGTTAGTTCTTATTAATGGCGTGTCCGCCGAATTTATTACGAAGTGCTGCAAGAAGCTGTGTAGCATAACTAGTTTCACCGTTTTGGCTGGCAACGCGAACATTAAGCGCATCTTGAAGCGCCAGCATTGTAACCCCACTTTGCTGTGCAGCTTCGAGCGTCCAGCGGCCTTCGCCGGAATCTGCCACATAACCGTCAACGCCGTCTAAGCTAGGGTTTTCTGCATAAATTTCGGCAATAAGTTTGTTAAGAGTAGATTCAATAATGCTACCGTGCTGCCAAACTTCGCTGGTAGCAGCAAGCGGGATGTCTTGTAGCGGCCCAGACTTAAGCAAGTGATATCCTTCGGCTAGTGCTTGCATAACTCCATATTCAATGCCGTTGTGAACCATTTTTACATAGTGGCCATAGCCGCTTGGCCCCATGTGGCTGTGTGCGCCGTGCGGGCTAGCCAAAACATCAAGTAGCGGCGTAATTTGTTCGTACTTTGCGTGGTCGCCGCCAACCATAAGGCAAAATCCGTTCGCAAGGCCCATAATGCCACCACTGGTGCCAATGTCTACAAAGCTGCTGCCTTTGCTGGCGAGTAACTGGCCGTGCTCTATGGTTTGTTGGTAGTTTGTGTTGCCGCCGTCAATTAATGTACTGCCGGCAGGTAAAATGTTCGCAAAAGCTTCGACTTCTTGGCGCGTGTAGTCAGATGGAATCATAAGCCACACAATGGGGTTCTCGCCGAGCGATTGCACGAGTTCTTCGCGGCTATGAGTTGCAACAGCGCCGCGAGCCACTACGCTCGTAACGGCTTGCTCGTTAATGTCATATACATGAATTTCGTGTCCGGCTGCCAAAAGCTTTTCTACTATTTGGCCGCCCATTTTTCCTAAACCAACAAATCCTAATTTCATTTTACCTCCTCGTTATAGAGCACTTCGTAGCCACCGGTTTTTTTAATGAGCTGCGCAGGGTATTGTCTGGTGTCGAGCTCGCCCGCTAGCAGTGAAACTGCACTGGCTTTTTCTTGCCCCTCGGCATACAAAAAGGTGTACGTAATATTGCTGAAAAATGCTGGCCCTATAGTTATGCGCTCGAACGCGTCGGTTGCATAGTCGAGCGC
>CAZPLH010000082.1:0-3401 GCA_964587465.1 uncultured Candidatus Saccharibacteria bacterium
CATTACGACGACCTAGACCAGGGCGGCCCAGATTCAAACCTGGTAAGCGTTACCTTTAATGACAATGCAGCTAAGCCAGAAATTGCGGCACGCATTAGTCTAACGACAAACTACGCACGACGTGGTGCGAATCCCAAAGAGCTGCTACAGTGGCCAATGATTATTAGCGGTGGCGTTGCACCATATGCTGTCACTATTGACTGGGGAGATTCCGCAAAAAATGACGTACAGTCTGTTGCGACACCGGGTGAATTTATTATGAAACACACCTATGACAGTGCTGGTGTGTATAAAATTTTGGTAAAGGCAGCCGATAAAAACGGTGCGGTGGCATATTTGCAGTTGGTTGGTGTAGGCAATGGCGCCGTAGACGCTTCAGCAGCTGCTAAGAATGGCCAAGTTGCTGGTGCAAGTGCAGGTACAGGTAAAACGGTTATTTTGTGGCAGCCAGCAGCCATAGCGCTTCCGCTGCTTATATCTACGTTTTGGATTGGCAAGAAGTACGAGGTTAAGCAAATCAAAAAACGCGTCGCTCAAGGCAAGCACCCGTTTGGCAACTAGTATCTGTTAAAATAGAGCCTGCATGAAAACAGTGTACGTAGGCTTGAGCGGTGGTGTTGATAGTTCAGTTACAGCTGCACTCGTTAAAGAGCAGGGCTATAACGTTGTTGGCGTCTACATGAAGAACTGGAGCAAAGACCTCCCCGGTTTTGCATGCCCGTGGAAAGAAGACTACCAAGATGCTAAGCGCGTCGCAGTGCAACTAGGCATAGACTTTAAAATGTTCGATTTCGAAAAGGAATACGAAGAAAAAGTCGTTGATTACATGATTGACGAGTACAAAGCCGGTCGGACGCCTAATCCGGACATAATGTGCAATCAAGAGGTAAAATTTAAGCTTTTCCTAAATACGGCCTTAGCTGATGGCGCTGACTTTGTCGCTACGGGGCATTATGCGCGTGTAGAAAACGGCACGCTTTTAAAAGGGGTAGACGGTAATAAAGACCAAAGTTATTTTTTGTACCGCGTAACCGAAGATGCACTCCGTAAAACACTGTTTCCGCTCGGTGAATACGAAAAGCCAAAAGTGCGCGAACTCGCCGCTGAACGAAACCTTATTACGGCACGCAAAAAAGAGAGTATGGGTATTTGTTTTGTCGGTAAAGTAGGCATCAAAGAATTTTTACAGAATTATGTAACGACGCAGCCCGGAGCAATTATCGAGCAAAACGGTGTGACTATTGGTGAGCACGATGGAGCAATTTTTTACACTATTGGTCAAAGGCACGGCCTAAATGTAGGCGGCGGGCTCCCGTATTACGTTGTTGGAAAAGATATGGCAAAAAACGAAGTGTACGTTACGTCGCGAATTGATGACGAGCGACTATGGCGCACCGAACTAGAGCTTACGGACTTGCATTGGATTAATGCAGCGCCAGAATCAGTAAAAACCTACCAAATTCGTACACGCTACCGTGCGCCACTAGTAGAGTGTCATTTTGAAGGCGGCAATTTTAACAAGGTCTTTCTAAAAGACGCCATAAAGGCAGTAACGGCAGGGCAGTCTGCAGTTATTTATGACGGCGACATTGTGGTTGGTGGCGGTATCGTTACATAGCCCTCACTCATCTGTTACAATAGAAAACTATGACAGCACAAGAAATTAGAAATAAGTACTTAGCGTTCCAAGTTTCAAATGGCCACGTTGTAATCCCACGCGCAAAAGTAATACCCGAAAATGATCCAACAACACTTTTCACTAGTTCGGGTATGCAGCAGTTGTTGCCATATTTGTTAGGCGAAACACACCCAAAAGGTACGCGCTTAACCGACAGTCAAACGTGTTTACGCGCACAAGATATAGATGATGTAGGGGATAATCGCCACACCACATTTTTTGAAATGCTTGGTAACTGGAGTCTTGGCGACTACTTTAAAAAAGAGCAATTACCATGGGTATTTAGTTTTTTGATTGACGAAGTTGGGCTTGACCCCAATCGCCTATATATTACGTGCTACAACGGCAATGAGGAATTTAATATTCCAAAAGATACTGAAGCGGCGGAAATATGGGTATCGCTTTTTGCAAAAAAAGGCATAGTAGCAAAAGAAGTAGTGCTTGGCCCTGAAGAAAATGGTTACAAGGTCGGCATGCAAGATGGCCGTATTTTCTACTACGACGAAAACTGGTGGAGCCGAGGCGGCGACGAATCGCACACACCTGTCGGCGATCCATGTGGTCCAGACAGCGAAATGATGTATGAATTTCCCGAAGTCGAGCATGACACTTCGTTTGGTCCGCTGTGCCACCCAGCATGTGACTGCGGTCGTTACTTAGAAATTGGCAACTCGGTCTTTATGACATATCGTCGAACACAAAATGGCTTTGAAAAACTTGAAAAACCAAATGTTGACTTTGGTGGTGGACTCGAACGTATAGCAGCTGCAAAAATCGATAGCCCTGATGTATTTAAAATTAGCTTGCTATGGCCAATCATTGTCGGGTTAGAAAAAGCTACAGGCAAACAATACGACAGTAACAAAGTTAGTATGCGTGTTGTTGCCGACCACTTGCGCGCGGCAGCATTTATGGCGACCGATGGCATTACTCCGAGTAACAAAGAGCAGGGTTACGTTATGCGTCGTTTGCTGCGACGCGCGATTCGCTATGCGTTTGATTTAGGCATAGAGCAGGGCTTATGTGAGCAAATTGTGCCAACCATTGCCGACATGTACCATGACGATTACCCTGAAATAGCCGAACATCGCGACGCTATAATTGCGATACTTGTAAAAGAAGAAAAAGTCTTCCGTCAAACTTTACGCAAGGGCATCCAGGAATTTGCAAAACTTACTGAAAATAGCCCACTAACGGGTGAAATCGTGTTTAAGCTTTATGACACATTTGGCTTCCCGGTTGAGCTAACGCTTGAAGAAGCTGAAAAGCAGAATAAAGACGTACCAAAATCAGTACGTGGCGAGTTCGACGAACTTATGGCTGAGCAGCGAGCACGCAGCCAAACCGCAGCCAAGGGTGTATTTAAAGGTGGTTTGGGTGGCCAAGACCTCATTCACAAAAAATATCACACGGCAACGCACTTAATGTATCAGGCGCTTCGTGATGTGCTTGGTAGCCATGTTGTGCAACGTGGTAGCAACATGACAGAAGAGCGACTTCGTTTTGACTTTAGTCACCCAGACAAAATGACTCCTGAACAAATTAAACAAGTCGAAGACATTGTAAACGAGCAAATTGCTAAAGACCTAAAGATTAGTTTTAAAGAATACCCAACGAAAGTAGCCATAGAAGAAAAGGGTGCTTTAGGCCAGTTTGGTGATAGGTATGGCGAAACCGTAAAAGTGTACGAAATGATTGCCGACGGCGCCGAAAAACCATTTAG
>CAZPLH010000083.1:0-3380 GCA_964587465.1 uncultured Candidatus Saccharibacteria bacterium
CCCCAAGGGAAATTGGCCCCACGCGACGGAAAATCCGGAGCCCCTTCCCCGGATAGGGGCAGCGACCCGCGTAGCGGCGGAGCGTGGGGGCAGTATTGTGAAATCAGCCAAAAATTCTTCTTCGACGCCGCGCACACATTGCGCCGCGACATTGAGGTGGAAGGCAGCCGCCGCATCCATGGCCACACCTACCACGCCGAGGTGAGCATAGCCGGCCAGATCGACCCGGCCACGGGCATGGTGATGGACTTGGGCCTGGTACGCGCCGCCATCGAACAACTGCGCCCCCGCCTGGACCACCACCTGCTGGACGAGGTTGAGGGCCTGGGCCCCGCCACGCTGGAAAATCTGGCCGCCTTTATCTGGCGCGCCATGGCCCAGGCGCTGCCAGGCCTGGTGCAGGTACGCATCTGGCGCGACGGCGTGGGCGACAGCTGCACGCTGCGGTAGTACCCACGCGTAACGCTATTGAGGGCTGGGTGTAATCGCCACGGCACCCGGCACCGCGCACTTGTAATCACGGCAGGCGCTGCCTACAGTTACTGCATGCATTTCTCTGCAAAAGGAGCGGCACATGTCTGGCTACCCGCATATCGAACACGAAGGCTTCACTGCATCTGTCAGCACCCAAAAAGAGGCCACGGGCCGGTGGATGTGTTGGGTGGCCTACGCGCAAGGCGTGGGGGCTGTTGCCAGCGGTGGTGCACCCACACACCGCGTGCCCAATGACTACCCCAGCGAAGAGAAGGCAGTCATGGCGGCCTATGCCCATGCGCGCACACTGATCGACCGGGAGCTGGTCAGGCATTAACCCCGTCAACCATCTGCCCCATGGCGCCGTTGAGCAGCGACCTTCCGGCACCCGGGAGGCCTTTTGTCAGTCTTTCAAACCTTTCAACCCCTGGAGACAACCCATGAACAAGTTACTTTCTTCGTTGGTGGCGGTGGCATTTGCATGCGCATCGGTTGGTTCGTTCGCCGCAGCCCATGGCGGTGCCATGAGCGACAAGGAAAAAGCAGAAAAAATGGCAGCCTGCAAGAAGATGGACGCCAAAGCAGACGACAAGATGAAAGCAGAATGCAAGAAGATGATGGAAGAACCCAAGAAATAAGCGCTTCTCCGCGCACCATCCCAAGCGGGCCACTGGCCCGCTTTTTCTTTGGGCTTACGGCCCAGACTTGCGACAATAGGGGGATGCCAACCGATTCCCTGCTGACCCTCAAGCTCCCCGAGGGCTATTCCTTCCCCGACCTGAAACTGCGCCGCTGCGCGGACGATGCCATTGATCTGGACATGGACCTGGTCAAAAAGGTCTGCAGCATCAACGACCTGGATTTCCAGAAGGTGCTGCAAAACCCCGGGCCCGTGGTGACGACCATCCTGACGGTCTGGTACAAGACCCATATCGCCGATGGCGGCGCACCTGATCCGGTAATGGAAGAGCTGAAATCCCAGGGGCCGCGCCTGAACTGAACGCCCGGGGATGGCTTCAGTGTGACCTCAGCGCGGCCTCACTGCGGCAAGGGCCGGTCCGCCCCGGCGCTGACCCGAGCCAGCGCCGCCCGCGCACCCGCCAGAGACTGCAGCCGCTCCCGCAGATAGTCCGCCAACCGGGGCTGCTGGCTGAAGGCCACGTTGAAGCGGATGTGCGCATCGTGCGGGTTGTCGGCGCTGAAGGTGGCGCCACGCACCAGCAAAATCTTGTTGCGGTAGGCGTCCTGCACCAGCAGGTTCAGGTCCACATCCTCGGGCACCGAGGCCCACAGGAACAGCCCGCCCTCGCCCGGGTGGTCCAGCACCAGCCCCGCGTCCGTGAGCTGGCGTGCGCTGGCCTGGCGGGCCGCCATGAGCTTGGTGTTCAGGCGGTCCAGGTGTTTGCGCCAACGGCCGGCGGCCAGCACTTCCAGCATCACGTTCTCGTTCAGCGCCGGGGTCGTCAGCACCGAGTAGATCTTCTCGCGCATCAGCGCCTTGAGCAGCGTGTGGTCGGCCGCCATGTAGCCGATGCGCAGCGCCGGGCTCAGCGCCTTGCAGAAGCTGGAGTAGTAAATGACGCGGTCCAGCCCGGACAGGCTGGCCAGGCGCGTCGCGTGGCCGGGGTGGAAGTGGCCGTGCACATCATCCTCGGCAATCAAAAATCCGTATTGCTCGGCCAGCATCAGCACCTTGTGCAGGTTGGCCGCGGTGCTGCTCCAGCCCGTGGGGTTGTGCAGCACGGTCTGGATGAACAGCAGGCGCGGCCGGTGTTCGCGGCAGGCCGCCTCCAGCTGTTCCAGGTTCAGGCCATCGGGGCGCCGTGCGATGGAGACAATGCGCACGCCGTCCTTGCGCAACCGGTCGAACATCAGAAAGTAGCCCGGGTCCTCCACCAGCACCGTGTCGCCGGGTTGCAAAAAGGCGCGGCAGATCAGGTCGATGGAGTGTGTGCCGCCATAGGTCGTCAAGATGCGACCGGCATCCACCGCGATGCCCACGCCGCGGATCACGGCGGCAATGCGCTCGCGCAGTTCGGGCAGTCCCTGCGGCGGGCAGCGCGAGGCCATGCCGGCGCTGGCACGGGCCAGACCGCGCTGCACGGCGGCGGCGGGGACGGCGTCTTCCAGCCAGGCGGGTGGCAGGGCGCCGCTGCTGGCCAGCAGCACACCGGCGCGCTGGTCATTGGCCTGCTGGGCCAGCCACACGCCCTCTTGCTCCTCGCCCGCCTCCAGGGCGGCGGCGTCGGGCAGTGTGGAGCGCCGCGTCTCGCAGACAAAATAACCGGCGGTACCGCGCGATTCGATCAGGCCCAGGGCCATCAACCGGTCGTAGGCAGTGACCACGGTATTGGGGCTGACGGCCAGCTGCGCGGCCAGTTGGCGAATGGACGGTAGCCGCGCGGCACTGGGCAACTGCCCACCCGCGACCAGCTCGCGCAGGCGCAGCTCGATCTGGTCGGCCAGGGCGGTGGGGGCGTTGCGGTCAAGTGAGAACACAGGAAACCTCCAAGATCCGACAATCAGTTGGGGACAGAGCTTCGCTGCGCTCCGGTCTGTCCCGCAAAGTTTCAGGCTTGAGGTTACAGCAGAAAGCTGACCGCCAGCACCACCAACATCGCGCCCATGGTCAGGTTGAAGATGCGGCGCTTCAGCGGGTCGGTCAGCAGGCGACGGATCGCCACCCCAAACAGCGCCCACATTGACGCGCTGGGGAAGCCGATGACCAGGCCGACCACCGCCACCAGCAGCGCTCCCACGGGCGCGCTCAGACCCACCGGCATGAAAACCGAGGCCAGCGTGATCGCCTTGACCCAGCTCTTGGGATTGACCGCCTGGAACAGCGCCGCCTGTGCAAAGCTCAGCGGCTTGGCATCCTTGGACTCGCCCAGTGAACTGGCACTGAG
>CAZPLH010000084.1:0-3364 GCA_964587465.1 uncultured Candidatus Saccharibacteria bacterium
AGCGAGTGGTGATTTTTCTGATAAATTACAGCACTTGGCTCCAGGAACTCCAGTACTCGTCGACGGTCCGCGTGGCGCATTCACCTCAAAGCGCGCAAACACAAAGTCCGTGACCTTTATTGCCGGCGGTATTGGCGTCGCGCCTTTTTTAGCTAAAATTCCGGGCTTTATACGAAAGGGAAGGGCAGTCACACTGTTGTATTCGGTTCGCTCAAGTGAATCGTTGGCATTCAAAGAAGAAATTAGCGCTCTTCAAAAACAGGGACTTCGGGTGCAGGTTTTTGTAACCGAAACAGGTAGTAGAATCACTGATGCTGCTTTACGAGCATCAATAACAAAGCAGTCGACGGTGTATATATGCGGCCCTAATGCAATGACTGAACAGTTGCCCCAAAAGCTTATTTCGGCAGGCTTGGCCAAAGAGCAAATTATAACCGAGCGCTTCGATTTTTAATCACGTAAAAGTTTGGTAAAGCCGCCGCTCATTGTTACGGTTCCATCGTCTGCAATGACGAGCGCTTCATAGCCGTTGAACGCGTTAATAAGCGTTTGCCATTCTTGTCCGGCCGCATACAGTGCGGTGGCGAGCACGTCCGCGGTAACGATATCCTCACCAATTACTGTCACGCTCAAAAGCGAATCGGCCGCAGCCTGCGTTTTTGGGTTTATGATATGCCGACCGCGTTCGTAACTACCCGAAGTTGCGACACTGAGATTTTTTGCCGAAATTGTTCCTATGGTTGTATGCCTTTGAGTGGGGTGTTGTATGCCTATTTCCCACACTTCTTTCGTGCTACAGGCAACAATATCGCCGCTGGCATTGATTAAAAACCGCTCAATGCCCGCTTTTTCTAACAAGTCCTTTGCTTGTTGTAGGCCAAGAGCCTTTACGATGCCGCTTGGGTCGTACGAACCAGAGTAAAAGGCATCAAAATAGCCATTTGTTTTTTTGCGCCATGATTCACATTGTTTTAGTACTTCTAAAAACAGAGCATCTTGTTCGTGCTGTGGCAACATATTTTTTGCGTATCTTGACACGTCGCTGGCTTCTTTATATGTGCTAAATTGCACATCGAGCGCGTCAAATGCTTGCTCAATTCGTTTCTCGAGCAAACTGTCTTTAGTTGAGTCGTAAGAAATTTGAATAGGCATTCCCATGCTATGAAAAACGTAGTTCATGGGAATATTGTTTTACGCTTTCGCTTGGTCTAATGCTGACTGCAGTGACTCTATATAGCTTTCGCTGGTGTAGCTTGCGCCACTAATGGTGCTAATGTTCGCCGATTGTGCGGCAATTGCTTCTTGGGTGAGCTCGGGAATGGCCATTTGGCTGAGTTGTAGTGAGTGCCTATCGTCCGAAGGGTAGGCTACGGCAGTTACGTTACTTATTTTTCCGCCGGATACCGTCAACTTATTTGTACATCACCAAACGGAGTTGAAGATGCGCTACCGGTATAGCTACCATCTTTTAGGTTCGAATTTGTAGATGTAGTACTGCTTGTACTCGTAGGAGAGGTTGACGTTGCAGTAGTTGTAGGGGTGCTCGTGTCGCTCGTGGTAGCGGCCGTCGAAGTTGTTTGGAGCGTACTGCTACTACTAGCCGTAGACTTTTTAGTTGTTAACGGTACTGCGTAAATTGCAATCATGCCGAGTACGGCAACAGAGGCGATAATGATAAGTGATTTCTTCATAGTCACTAGTATGATAACCCTTGCTTAAGAAATGCTGAAACTAAAACGACCCTCTGTTTCCAGAGGATCGTTTTTAACGTGCTACCTATAATTTAGTAGCGATCGTTGCTGTAGCCACCGCGTTCGCGGTTACCGCCACCGTATCCACCGCCACGGTTTTCGCGTGGTTCTTGTGGACGAGCTTCGTTGACGTTAATGGCGCGACCATCGAGCTCTTTACCGTTGAGCTCTGCAATAGCCTTAGCTGCTTCTTCGTCAGAGCTCATCTCTACGAAGCCGAAGCCCTTAGAGCGGCCGCTGTCACGGTCGGTTATTACTTTTGCAGATACCACGGTACCAGCTTGTGCGAAAAATTCACCAAGTGATTCGTCCGTAGTGCCCCATGCAAGGCTGCCTACAAATAGTTTTGCTGCCATATCGTGTATACCTCTTTGCTTCTTCGAGAGGTAACCACGCTTAGGGTGGATTAGCCGCTCCTCTACTATCGAAACTTACTTAAATTGTGTGACCTAGAATTAACTTGCAAGCGACTTTTTCTAGCTAACGCAACTATAACAGATAAAATCCAAAACTCCTACAAGGGTTTTATTGCTGTACCGACGTAGGGTCCTTTATTACTTCATTGAGCTTTTGGACGACAGGGCTTAACAGGGGTATTTGTTCAAAAAACGTGAGCGAGTATAGTACCAAGGCAACAATAATAGTACCGCCTATAAAAATTCCAAACCCTTGAGCGATTCCTTTACCGAAGGTAAAGAAATACATGCGTTTACGATTTTTGTAGTTGAGCTCGTACATAGACCATAAATCACGACCAAGTGATTCAAAGTCTTTTGCAGTCATATTTTCTTCTTTTTTGGGCATATGAGGGTAGTATACAGCTATTTGTTAGTGCAAAAAACGGGTACTATAGAATTATGAACGTATTGACGCGTCTATTGGCAGGTTTTCTGGTCACGGCACTTTTTGTGGTTTTTTTCTTTTTTGTTCCTACGGCTCGTGCAGAAACAACAACAGCTACTCATGAACAAGGTTTTACGGCGGTTGCAGGCACAGAGGTTGCGGTCCAAGATAAGCGAAAAAACAATACAACTCTTGTAAGTGGATTTGCGCTCGCCTTCTTTGCGCTCGTTTTAGTGGGCGCCGTCGCACATACACGGCGCAAACTTAATTAGCTTCAAGAAGTTCAGTTGAGCCGTTAAGTTTTGCCAGTTGCACGCGGCAGACGGCGCATTGTTCTTCTTGTTGGTCGGTACTTGTCCAAATTTCTAGTGCTTTCCAAAATCCGAGCACGTCCATATACCCTACAAAATCTGCAGCAACACGCATAATCGCTCCAAGTCGACCCGTGATAAGTATCGAACGATATTGAAGTGCAGCCCAGTTAGGCCCAACGGGTACTACCACCGCAGGGTGTAGTGGCTTGTAGCTGCCTGCACGCTGTTTATTGGCAAGTCGTTTTTTTATGTCTTTAGCGACATACTGCGCATTGTGTACCGCGGTAAGCGCAAGCCCGCTAAATTCAGTTGCAGCGTTGTCGCCAATAACGTAAGTATGCTCATCGACTGCGAGGTGTTCGTCAACACTCACTTTGCCACGCTCGTTAAAGCTAAACTGCTTTTCGTTTTGTTTGAAAAACGGATTGTTAGTAACGCCGCCTGTCCAAACAACAG
>CAZPLH010000085.1:0-305 GCA_964587465.1 uncultured Candidatus Saccharibacteria bacterium
CACCTCAGGTGTATTCGATCTGAAGATGAGACAAGGAAATAACGAGAAGCACGAATTCGTTGCCCAATTGGGATTTAACGGTTTTGAACTTGGCGCAGAAGGACCATTCAGTAAAAAGAAAAACGCCTCATTTATGTTTAATTATCGATACTCTACACTCTCTGTTTTTAAAGCACTCCACATAGATTTTGGCACCGGAGCCGCAGTTCCTCAATACCAGGACGCTACTTTCAAGACTGATTTTTCCACGAAAAAATTTGGTAAATTTTCATTCTGGGGCATTGGTGGTTTAAGTTATGTTGCGT
>CAZPLH010000085.1:315-3285 GCA_964587465.1 uncultured Candidatus Saccharibacteria bacterium
ACTGGAGAGCGATAAAAAACAAGGTCAGGACCTTTATGGTTACAGTGCCCGCGATACCTACTTCAGATCCAATGTAGGTGCCAGTGGAATCAGTCACACTGTGCTTTTTAAAAACAATTCTTACCTCAAAACAAATATCGGCATAAGCGGAAATTACAACCGCGTAATTGCCGATCGGATAGACACTTCTTTTAAAACGCCAAAAAACCTGAAACCAGAATACAGGCAAACCACGCAAAACATACGCTATTCATTTAATACCACTTATAATAAAAAATTTAATTCGCGTAATTTTGTAAATACCGGTATTTATTCTGAACTCTATCAAACTTTATTTGTAGACAGCAACGATTATCTTTTCGGCAACAACACCTTCGTAACGCTTCGCAACTACAAAGGTACCACAGCCCTTTTAAGGGGATTTGTTCAATGGCAGCACAAGTTTTCGGACAATTTCCTGATCAATGCCGGTGTTAGCGACCAGTTTTTTCTTTTAAATAATTCCAACGCAGTTGAACCCCGCATTGGTTTAAAATACTCTCTCACCCGTAAACAAGCACTTAGTCTTGGTGGCGGTTTACACAGCCAGTTACAACCCATTTATATTTATTTTGCTACCGACACCAGCAAAACAAACCGGGTGGAAACAAACAGAAATCTGGACTTTACAAGAGCGGCACATGCTGTTTTGGCCTATGATAACAACTTTGCTTCCAACTTTCGTTTAAAAACAGAAATCTATTACCAATACATTTTTAATGCACCGGTAAAAAATTATCCGGATTATTTTTCTGTGCTCAATCTGGGAGCAGACTTTAATAGTCCTAATGTAAGTAACCTGGTGAGCAAGGGAACAGGTTACAACTACGGACTGGAAATTACTCTGGAAAAATTTTACAGCAAGGGCTATTATTTTTTATTTACAAGCAGTTTGTTTGAAAGCAAATACAGGGGAAGCGACCATGTTTTACGTAATACTGCTTTTAATGGCAATTATGTTTTTAACCTCCTGGGAGGCAAAGAATTTAAAATTAAAGAAAAACACGTCATTAGTATAGATGTCCGGGGTACTTATTCCGGTGGTAAACGTTATACGCCTATCGACCTCGCAACCAGTATTGCCACAAACTCAGAAGTGAGGGACGCTTCAAAAGCATACAGTATGCAGTATTCCAATTATTTCAGACTGGACGTTAAACCGGGTTACCGTTACAACACCAAAAAACTAACACACGAATTTACCATTGATATTCAAAACGTAACGCGCAACCTGAATGTATTTCAACAAACCTACGACATTACAAATAAAACCATAAAGACGGATTATCAGTTACGGTTTTTTGTTATCCCCCAATACAGACTCTTGTTCTAGTAAGTATTTAGAAAATAAAAAAAGCCACAGCTAAGGCCGTGGCTTTTTCACTCGCGATCAGAATTTTTACTCTTTAATAAGTTTGATCAATTGACTTGTTCCGTTATCGGACTTGATTTTGAGGATATACATTCCATTTTCGATGGACGAAATATTTAATTGTACTTCGTTCTTATCTTTTTTAAAGGAAAGCGTTTGTTTCAAAACAGTTTTTCCGCTAGCATCTGTTAGCTCTACAGCGGCCTCCATACTTCGCTCTCCGGAAGTTTTAATAGTTACACGTTGACTGGCCGGATTCGGGAACACCTGGAAAAGCTCTTTTTCCTGACTTGATTTTGTAAGACCGGTGCAGTCCAGAACGGAAAGTGCTAATGTTTCAGTACCTACACATCCGCTGAGATTTTTACCATTTACTGTGTATGTCATGGCGTTAAGTAAGGCTGCGGTGAAGCTCAATGTTGCACCGATACTAGTATATGGAAGCCAGGTATATGTGTTAGCACCTGCAGCGGTAAGGGTTACATTTTCATCTACACAAACTGTTGGATTTGGCGCAGAAGAAGTCAAGGTCAGCACCGGACTCGCGTTCACCAGTACTGTTTGCGTACTTGTGGTACCCGCACCGAAACTATTGGATGAAGTTAAAGACACCGTATAAATACCTCCGCTTGGAAAATTAAACGAGGGATTTTGCGAAGTGGCTGAATTTATGGTTACACCTGTAGATGGCGACACTGCCCAATTCCAGGCATTAGGCGCTTCAGAAGATTTGTCTATGAAGTTTTTAGTCACCCCGGCGCAAATTGTTCCGGTAAATGCAAAATTACAGATTGGAGCTGTAACCGGTTGGATCAGATCCACCTGATACACCCCCCTGCCATAAGTTGCTGCACGCAACAAAGTAGGCGCAGCAGGCGAAATTTCAAGATCATGAATAGGCACGTTGGGTAATCCGCTGTTATACAATACCCAGGTATTGGATGAATTATCTTTGGTGTAAACACCTACATCCATTCCCACATAAATCCGGTCGTTTGTTCCAGATTGGTAAACAGAACAATTCGCGGGCAGGTTAGGAAGATTATAGGATACATTCGTCCACGTTAAACCGCCATCGGTTGTCTGAAAGATTTTGTTTCCTGCCGAATAACCACTTAAAGTAACCCACACATTATTTTCATCGTTCGGGTCAATTGTCACAAAGGTAGGTGCCGCGGTACCACCCGGAATATTTCCGCTGACATTCGTCCAGGTAGTCCCCGCATCTGTAGTTTTACGGATAGAGGTTCCGTGGATCACATAAATTACCTGGTTATTAGAAGGCGCAATGGCAAATTCGATTACGTACCCACTGCCACCGGTGTTGGTTAATTGTGTCCAGCTACTGCCTAAATTGGTACTTACATAGAGCTGAGAATATCCCGCATATAAAGTAGAGGCGCTAAAAGGATCTTGTTTCCATGGACATACCCAGTTAGCACCGCTCCCATTCGCAGGCAGGCCATTCACAATAGTAGTCCACGAAGCTCCGCCATTTGTAGAACGGCGGAACCCACCATAATAAAGGGAAGCAAACATGTTGCTGTTCGTGGTACGAT
>CAZPLH010000086.1:0-226 GCA_964587465.1 uncultured Candidatus Saccharibacteria bacterium
GTTGTTGTACCATCGCCTACGGTTATGAAATTAGGGTTATTGGTTAAATAACTCATACCAACATCTATTAACTGAATAGCGGTTTGCGCATATTGAGAACTGTATGGGTTTTTAAGAGGCGTAACAGTAAAACCATGTGTCAAATAAGGACCCGACAACCCTGAAAGCGACCCAGGAACAATGTAACGTAAATCTGCGTTATTACTTGGTGTTGAAACAACAGTAC
>CAZPLH010000086.1:236-3282 GCA_964587465.1 uncultured Candidatus Saccharibacteria bacterium
GGATAAATTTCGGCAGGTAAAGACACAACTGCTAATGTTAAACGGATAAGTGGCACTAGATCTCTGGTAGTTGGAGATGCTAATATCAATGTAGTTTTTATTGAAAGTAGTGTTTGATATTGTCAGCACGCTACTAAGGGTAGTTGTAGCCTGATTTATTGCATTTACAGCTGTGATAGCATCCTCAATTAAATTATCTTTGGTAACCCTAACAGAGTTTAAACTTCCACCATCTAATACCTCTATGCCCTGCCACATATTATTACCGCAAGCATAAAGATGAGCATCTTGCAAATTGATATTTGCATTATTACTTACAGTTATTTTAACATTCGGAGCAAAAAGAATTTCTCCTGAAAGTGTAAGGCTGCTACCGGAAGGAATGATAAGATTTCCGTTAAGTACCTTTGAGCCTGTTATTGTTTGAGTAACTGAACTCATATTAGCAATAACGGGTAAACCTCCACTGCAACAAGAATTTGAAACGCTAATTGTTCTGACAGCTTGGTAGACGCAACCAGTAAGATTGTTTGTCACAAGTGCCGAGTATGTAATTGAAGCAGTAGGAGTAATCACAATAGTGCTATTCGCTGGACCAGAAGGCAACCAAGTAAATGTTCCTACCGGAATGTTTGATGAAGTAATTGACAATGTCTCACTGTTACCTGCACAAATTACTGGATAAACGGTGCTTATTTGGTATCCAGGAATATTATTGTCTGCAACCGATCCAAATGCAAATGTCTGTGTTGCAACACAACCATTGCTGAAATATGCAGTTGCAGTGTAGGTTAGATTAGGAGTTACGGTAACTGTTAGTGGATTGGTAGTGTAACCACCCGGTTGCCAGACAACTGAGGTGAAATTACCAACAGCAGTTAGTGTAGCAAGACTATTCGCACATGAATTTACGGCAGATGATGAAATGAAAAAATTTGTAACATTCACCTGAATTGTCGCAGTTGCAAAACATCCGAGCGAATTTGAAATAGTAGCTGAATAAAGTGTAGTGTTCGACGGTGTGACTACCAGAGGATTGCCAGTTAGAGGTCCTGGGAACCAGGTTACGCAGGGATTACAATTGGTGCCAGATCCAATTGCAGATAGTGTAACGCTTGCCCCTGCGCAAACATTAGAAGAACTACTGCTAATGGACACCGGAATATAAGGAACGGTGACATTTACTGTTTTGGTAAGACTGCAACCAATTGAACTCGTTGCTACAACTGAATATACTGCTGAACTTGTAGGGGTTATCGGATAAGGATTGTTAGTATAGTTTCCAGGAGTCCACAAAATGTTGCCATAACTACCGTTGGCATATAAAATGGTGCTCAATCCCGGACAAACGGAAACATTTGATGCACTTAAGGAAAATGTGGGCACATTTGGTGACACTTGAGCAGTAGTCATATAATAACAATTAGTGCCAGCTGACGCCTGAACTGTGTATGTTGTTTGAACTGATGGACTAACGGCAATTGAATTAGATACAATTGGACCCGGGTTCCAGGTATAACTGTACCCACTCAGTGGTGAAACCACATTTAGCGTTGTTCCATTCACGCAAGTGGTATTGGTTTGGTAAGCTAAATTGACCGATGAATTAACTGTGCCCAAACTTACCTGTTGTATTGCAGTTTGTGGGCATCCGATCTGATCAGTATAAGTGAACGTAATTGTATATAAGCCGTTGGGTAAAGATGCTGGACTATTAAAATTGTACTTAATGGGAGTTGAGGTAGTAGTTGTAACCCCTGGCCCAGAAAAAGTTCCGTTAGGGGTACTAACATATTGAGCAAGATCTGTGTACCCCTGAGAAGCACACATAGTAGTCGAAGGTAAATTAAACTGTACTGATTGGGACATAGGTTTTATTGAAATATTATCAAGCAATACATAAAAAATAAGGCCGCTTGACGGACCTGGAACCATACTGGACAAAACGTTGTATTGTAACATTTGGTCAGTACCCATATATAGCCAGTTACTATTGAAGGAAGGGGTGTAAGTAAAAGTTACATTATAATTACGCCAGACATTAAAAGTGGGTGCTAATGTCAACGATTTAATTGATACAAGGGAATTGTTTGGAAAGGTATTTGAACTATTGGGCACGAAGGTATTACTTGAGGCAAAGGTTAGTACTAGCGGCACACTGTAGGAATTTATAACCTGAGTATTGGTTGTTTGAGCAAAAGGATCGGTTTTAGCACCAACAAATTCATAAGCCCAAAAATTTAAAGTGTACACCTGGTTATTCATTAAAGGTGTTCCTAAAAAATTCGCGTAGCTTTCTGATAAACTAATGTCTGTTGCACTACTAACAGCACCTAACCCAATTACCACAGAATTAGTGGATGGACTAATACTGGTAAACGGTTGAAAACTGCCATTGAAAGAAGATGAATAAGTATTCACCCCAAGATTAGCTGGCATAGTGCTAGTACTACATCCACTCACGAAAAGATCTGGACTGAGAGAATAAGGCACCCAACATGAAGCATTAACCGAATTGCCATTGGTTGCTATAACGCCTCCACAACCTGTTTTGCTCTCGAAAGTGCCATTTTGAACCAAATCACATGGTGAAGCTGGTACACAGTTTCCGGGGAAGACGAAACCATATATATAAGTTATATTTCCTTGTTTTTGATTTACATCTACTGGAATATATCTCAGCAGTATTGGCCCTACATAATTTGTGTTGGGGGTAAAACTGATCACTCCGGTTACTGTATTCACGTTTAAATTACCATTGTTATAAACCGTTTGAACACAACTTGCTGTAACAGCAGAGCTGGCATCATTTGAAAGGATACTGTTTGGTCCTGAACTTATACTAAAATTAATTACTCCTCCAGTAGAAGTATAAGTATAAGCTCCGTTTAAAAAACCGTCATTTTGTCCCCAAATATTAGGGGGTGTGCATGATCCGCTGTAAACTGTTGATGCGCCAACTGCTGCACTCGTATAGGTTGGTGAGACAGTGTAACCCAGATCACAAAACACTTTCCGCTCTTCTGGTTTAAGGAACCTCTTATTG
>CAZPLH010000087.1:0-3277 GCA_964587465.1 uncultured Candidatus Saccharibacteria bacterium
CTTGAGCGACTTATGAAGGGCCGCACCACGATTATTATTGCCCACCGACTGAGTACCATCGCTCACGTCGACACCATTATTACGTTAAAGAACGGAAAAATTAATGAAACAGGTAGCCCTGCAGAACTGGCAAAGACCGACGGTATTTATGCGCAACTTTTGGCGGTTAGCAAAGAACAAGGGGCTTCTGCTAAAAAGCGCCTACAGGCGTATGAAATTAATCGCTAATCTGTTAGTATCATCTAAAGAACTTCAGGAGGGTAACGCGTGGTAAAAAAGAAAGCAGCAAAAGCGGCCGTAGTTAAACCGGCGAACAAGACAACCGTAAAGGTTAAAAAAGCGGACGACAAGCTTTTAACAAAGCTCAGTCTATTCTTTTTTGATAGGCCACGATTTACTGCAATCATCATGCTTGCCATTGTGCTTTTCGGGGCTGCAAGCTACACGACACTTCTAAAGCGCGAAGGTTTCCCGAGTATAAACATTCCAATAACCAGCGTTAACGGCTCTTATTTTGTAAACAATGCCGCTAAGGTTGACTCGGACGTCGCTAAGCCGATTACAGATTTAGCGCTAAAACAAGAAGGTGTTGAGACGGTCCAGACACAGAGTTTTGCAAACTTCTTTAGCATTTTTGTACAGTACAAAGAAGGCACCGATGCTCAAGCTCAAGCCAAAAAACTCGAGCAAGAGGTAAAATCAAAAAATATTTTGCCTGCGAACGCAGCCGTTTCTTACACAGTACCCGTATTTGGTGCAACTGGCGGTGCGATTAAGCAGATTGATTTAGGGGTATCGTTTACCGACCGAACAGGCACAAAGACTACCGAGCAACTTACAGTGCAAGCACAAAAATTTGCTGATGAGCTTAAGGCGAAGAACCTGAGCCAGGTAAAAGACGTCTTTATTCTGAACCCGTTCGAAAAAGCCCAAAATCCGCTTACCGGCCAAGAGCAGGTCGTGCAAAAAACGTTTGACCGTTTCGGTGAACGAGCACAAGACCAGAACAGCTTTTATAACTCGGTATTCGTTGGTGTTTCTAAAAAAGATGGCTCTGACATTATTAAGCTCGATGACCAAGTGAGTGCTGCGAACCAAGAAATCATGAGTCAGCAAGCCTACGAAGGCTATGGCGCTAACGTTAGTGCAAGTTTTGCACCCGCGATTAAAGCAAATATTGCCGAGTTGCAGAAAGTGCTTTTAGAAGGTCTTTTGGTTGTGCTTATCGTGGGTTCAATTGTCATTGCGATTCGCGCATCGTTCGTTACTGTTTTGTCTATGGTGACAGTTTTGACTGCGACACTTGGTGTGTTGTATTTGCTCGGCTATACGCTAAATGTCATTACGCTGTTTGCGATTATTTTGAGCCTTTCACTTATTGTCGACGACACGATTATTATGGTGGAGGCAATTGACGCCCAGCGTAGAAAACAAAAAGACCCACGCAAAGCTGTCGAAGTAGCGACACGAAAAGTAAGTCGCGCCATGATAGCGGCTACATCAACGGCAGCGCTTAGCTTTGCTCCTCTCATTTTTGTGGGTGGCGTGCTTGGTAGCTTCATTCGGGCCATACCGATAACGATTATCTCTGCCTTAGTGATTAGCTTGTTCGTAGCACTCATATTTATTCCACTACTCGCCAAATACGTATTGCTTGGAAAGAAGCAAATGGGCGAAGAAGGAGTAAAAGAAGTTGCTGCAGGTATTGAATCTAAAATTGCAGAATTTATTGCAAAGCCTATGCGCTGGGCGCATGATTCACGAAAGCGTCTCGTATTTGTAGGACTAGCCGCGGTATTCGTAGGATTAAGCTTTATCGCCGCAAGCGGATTTATAGGCAAGAATGTTATTTTTAATATTTTCCCAGCAGCCAAAGACGCGAACGCCTTGCAAGTTTCATTAACATTTAACCCTGGCACTACAATTCAAAGTGCGCAAACAATTGCCGATCAGGCAGATGCGCTCGTGGGCAAAGAGCTTGGTGTAAATTTTGAAGAAGCGACGTATTACGGTGTCGCGAATGAACGAACAGCAGCTTTGCAAGTTACACTTTTAAGTTACAACAAGCGCGATGTTCGCTCACCAGAGATTGTTAAACAGCTACAAGCAACGCTCGATGCAAGCGGCTTGCCAATTAAGGCTGCCGTTGCCCAAATAGATGCTGGTCCCCCTGCGTCTGCCTTCGCGGTACGCATCGAATCCGACAACAGAGAGGCAAGTTTTAAGCTTGCTGCAGATATTGCAAAATTTCTAGAGGGTAAACAAGTCACTCGACCAAGCGGTGAAGTTGCCACGTTGCAGAATGTGACGGTAAGTAGCAGCGACGTCTATGCTCGTACAAAGGGTACGTTAGGCGTAACCGTATCTGCCGGCTTTGATGGCACCGACACGACCACATTGGTGAATCTTACGAAAACCGCTGTGCAGCAAGAGTTCACACCCGAAAAAGTTGCAAGCTATGGCATAAATAAGGATGCGCTTGTCTTTGACTTTGGCCAAGAAAGCCAAAACCAAGACTCGTTTGCGACACTTGCCATTGCGTTTCCTGCGCTACTGTTTGTTATTTACTTACTACTGACTATTCAATTTAGAAGCTTGCTTCAGCCGCTACTTATCTTTATGGCGATTCCATTTAGTTTATTTGGTATAACGCTTGGTCTATACCTGACCGAAAATCCATTTAGCTTCTTTGCGATGCTTGGGTTCTTTGCGCTGATCGGTCTGAGTATCAAAAACACCATTTTACTGACGGACTATGCGAATCAATCGCGGCGAAGCGGCATGAGTGGTGTTGACGCGGCAATCGAAGCCTTGCGCGAACGGTTCCGTCCGCTTATTGCCACCAGCCTAACCGCAGTGGTGTCGCTCATTCCACTCGCGTTGCAAAGTCCTTTCTGGGAAGGCCTTGCGGTTGTGCTTATCTGTGGTCTGCTCAGCAGCACATTCCTTGTCGTTGTGGTGTTCCCATACTACTACTTGGGGGCAGAATTCTTACGTGTACACATTAGTAAAAAAGTGGGCCTTGCGTGGACATTTGGGTTTATTGCAAGTGTTGTCGCCGGCGTGGTCGTTGGTGGCTTAGCAGCGCTTATCCCGCTTGTGTACTTTATAGCGAGTGTCGTCGTGCTGATTCGCGTTACTGGTAAGCGACACCGCGCAAAAATCGCATAAGTCGGTTCGCGGAAATACCCTCGATTCGGTATACTAAGGTCTGAATAAATTACGTGGAGGAAAAGTTTAACGTGTCTTCAAAATTGCAACGCATAGGGATATTGGT
>CAZPLH010000088.1:0-3191 GCA_964587465.1 uncultured Candidatus Saccharibacteria bacterium
ATGTTTGTCGGCTCCAGCAACGGGATCACGAACCTGTTGAGAATGACAATAAACGCAGCCATTTTCGATGTAGGTTTTGCGACCTTTCAATTCGGCTTCTGTATAAGGAAGTTGTGCGCTAATGGCCTCTTTATCAACGGCGGCTACTTGAATGCGTGGAGCTAAAACGAACAGAAATATCGAAAGGGTGATCGTGCTCGTTCCTCCGAGAACAAAGATATAAGCCTTATTCATTTTGTCACCACTGCCTTCTCAGGGCGCAGAATGCTAATCACATTGTAGAGCATCAGGAGATGAGACAAAAGCATAAGCGTTCCGCCCACGCTGCGAACAACGAGATAAGGCATCGTGAGCCGTACTGATTGCTCAAAAGTTCCATGAATATTTCTAAGTTCTTGGCCTTGAAGCCAACCTCCGATGCCAAGTCCTACAGCGTAGATAATAATTCCGGCAGCCGCGACCCAAAAATGCAGGTTCAAGAGCTGCGGATATTTAAAGTTCCTACCGACAATTCGCGGGAGAGCGAAGTAAATTCCACCGAAGAGAACCATAGTTGTGAAACCATAAAGGCCAAGATGCGCGTGTGAAACCGTCCAATGCGTGAAGTGTGTCGTGTAATTGAATGTTCTCAGCGAATGAAGTGATCCTTGAAGAGAACTCACGGTGTAAGACATCGCTCCAAAGACAATGAACCGCAACACGACTGATTCTTTCAAAACATGAAAATGCCGATAGGTGGAAACGTGATGGTTGATCGCAACAGTAATCACGGGAATCGCCATCCCGACACTCATTACGACAGACAAATTGCCAAGCCATGTGGGGATTGGCCCACCTAGCAAATGGTGCATTCCTACTTGTGAATAAAAGAGGGCGAGTCCCCAAAACCCGAAAAGCGAAAGCTGGTACGAAGCAATGGGATGCCCAATAATTTTCGGAAGCAAATAATAGATAATTCCAAGCCCTAACGGCGTGACCCACAAACCAAGTACGTTGTGCGCAAACCACCAGTTGGCAATAGCTTGCTGAACGCCTGAGTGAAGAAAGTGCGAGTTAGCGATCACGAAAAGAACAGGAAACCAAATAAGTGCAGCAATTGTGTACCACATGGTTACGTAGAGATGCTTTTCCTTACTCAAGTAAATCGTTCTAAAAAGCGGAAGTGCGACCATCGCTCCTGCTACCGCCAGAAGAATATCAATCGGCCACCAGAACTCTAACCACTCTAAACCGTCGGTATAACCAAAAAGAATTCCGACACAGCCAAGAATGACTCCGAGGTTCCACAGGAGGCCCGCCGCTGAAAGAGTTTTTACGTATTGTAGTGGAACTTTTGTTAGACGCGGAACGAGCCACAGCGAGACGCCGAGAGCCGCCGGAGCAAGCCAACCGTATGCGATGATATTTAAGTGAAGAGGTCTCAGCTTACCGAAAGTTAAAAGCGCCTGTGTTCCAAGGAAATCCGGTATGTGAAATTTAAAAGAAACTAAAAGGCCAAAGATAGATCCAAGAACAAGCCAAAGAACCGACGACACCATAAAAAGAAGGATCGGAGTTGTTGCCGATTGGTCTAAAAGACGCCACTGATCACTCATGTTGGTCTTGCCGTCGGGCTCTGAGTGGCCAAGCTCGTCGTCTCCGAAAATGGAACTAGCGGCGGATGTGGGTACCAAAACCTGCCTTTGGATAAGGGCAATTACGAATGCCAGCATGCCAAGGACCGAAATCGAAAACGTCAGAATTACGAAAACTACTTTTGCATCCATTGTGCGGCCCCTAGCAAAGATCCCGATTTTAAAGAGAGTTTGCAGATTTTATTGTAATGTTGTATTTAATATGCAACATTTAATTTGGGCCGTCAACTGGTCCTAAAGGGAATTTTGAATGTCTGCTGAAGCGCCGCAACTTATCTATTTTGTTTCCGGTATGTGGTGTTCGACCTGCGCGAAGAATATCCGCGAATCGGTGGTGCAGCTTGAGGGAGTTGATTCAGCTGATTTGAACTATACAAGTAAGCTCCTGTTGGTACGACCAAAACCAACTATAGACAGTGGTCCTCTTGATCAATCTATCCAGACCAAAGTTGCGCGAATCGGTTTCGGTATTAAAAAGCAATCGGAAGGTTGGATTCTTAACTTTCACGAGAGCCTTAAGCATGAATCAAATCGCAAAATCCCCTGGACCCTCATTAGCTTTGTTTGGTTTTTGGCGATGTGGTCTTCGATGCTCGCCTTTGCCAGCTATCTGGGCGAACTTTCTCAAACAGAACTCTATGCCCTAGCGCTTGGTTCATCAGCATTTGGACTCCCGGCCATTCTATTGGGAATTATTCCATTCGGAAAATCCGGACTTCGTGCCTTATGGTTTAGCAAGCTTCTAACCTTGGATTTTTTTATTTTCGTTGGTGGGCTTTCTGCAATCACAATTTCGGTGATCGCTCTTTTGTCCCGCTCCAATATAACTTATGCGGATTCTGGGTCGATGATCGTGGCGATTCTGTTACTCACAAAAAAAATTGAGAACACCATCGCAACAACTCTAACCTCGAACATTCTCTTTCAACTTCATCCAAAAAAGAAAACCGTCGAAGTTTTTAGAAAAGAACAGTGGGCGCAAGCCGAAGTTTCGCAAATTAAACGAGGCGATTTTGTGCGGATCTTGTCGCAGGAAACGCTTTCATTCGATGGAGTTCTTGAGAGTGAGAGTGGTGAAATAAACAATCATCTCATGAATGGCGAGGCACATACGGTTCGCCTCAAAAAAGGCGATCATATTTTCGCGGGCGCGATTGCTCAAAGTGAAATTAAACTTTCCGTTACCTCTCCTCAGGGAGAAAGGAAAATTGATTCTTGGGCCGAAACTGCCATTCTTTCTGAAAACAACAAGTCGCAACACATGAAGCTCTTTTCAAAAATAGAAAGCGGTCTCGTAGTATTTGCATTCGGTGGTGCGATTCTAATAGCGGGCATTCAAGCGTTAAAAGGCGCTGAGACCCGATTGATTATTGAGTCCTTTTTTGTGGGAATTCTGATTTTTTGCCCCTGCCTTTTTGCAGGCATCATTCCATTAATGAAGCAGATGGTTCATCTGGCTTTACTCAAACGTGGCATCATGCTCTTAAGGGCTGACGCTCTGCTGGACCTCGCTAAAGTTACAAACTTCTTCTTCGATAAGACCGGAACGCTTGAAGC
>CAZPLH010000089.1:0-3169 GCA_964587465.1 uncultured Candidatus Saccharibacteria bacterium
ACAATCAATCTTGCTCCGTACTTAGACAACACTGACGCACAGGCAATTTCTAAAACCGGTAATACGCTTAGCATTTCTGGTAATGCTGGTACCGTAGATCTTTCTGGCTACTTAGATAATACTGACGTGCTTGGCTCGCTTAGTTGTGGCACGAACCAAATCGCAAAGTACAACGGCTCTGCCTGGATATGCGCAGCAGACAACGACACCGACACAACCTACTCTGCCGGTACAGGCATTAGCTTGGTTGGCACTACCTTTAGCGCTACGCTCGGGACAGACATTTCAAGCAGTGAAATCGTAGACGGCACAATCCTATTTGCAGACCTTGGCTCGAACTCCTGTGGTAACGGCCAAATCATAAAGTACAACGGAAGCGCCTGGGCTTGTGCGGCGGATAACGTGAACGATGCAGACTCTAGCGTTACGAACGAATTACAAGACCTTTCGCTCAGCGTAAATGTGCTTTCGCTCAGTGGCAGCGCGGCAACCATTAACTTGGCTCCGTACCTAGACAACACCGACTCACAAAACTTGAGCTATGTTGCCGGTACGCAGACACTTAGTATTGGTGGCGGTAATTCAGTGAGTCTAGCAAGTTTGTTAGACAACACTGATTCGCAAAGTATTTCAAAAACCGGTAACACACTCAGTATTTCTGGAAATGCTTCTACGGTAGATCTTAGTGGATATTTGGATAATACCGATGTGCTCGGCTCGCTTAGCTGCGGCACCAATGAAATTGCAAAATATAACGGCAGCTCGTGGGTGTGTGCGGTGGATAACGTAAACGATGCCGACGCCAGTGCAACGAACGAACTGCAAGACTTGGGACTTGCGTCAAATGTACTCAGCCTTACAGGCAGCGCGGCAACTGTCAGCCTCGCCCCCTACCTAGACAATACGGATGCACAAGCAATCTCTAAAGCTGGCAACGTGCTTAGTATTAGCGGTAATGCGAGTACGGTTGATTTAAGTGGATACTTAGATAATACCGACTCACAAAACTTGAGCTATGTTGCCGGTACGCAGACACTTAGTATTGGTGGTGGTAACAGCGTGAGTCTTGCGAGTTTGTTAGACAACACTGACAACCAGTCGATTAGTAAGGCTGGCAACATTGTGAGTATTACGGGTAGCGCTGGTACCGTAGATCTTTCAGGCTACCTAGACAATACGGATGCACAAAGTATTAGTAAGACCGGTAACACACTTTCAATAACCGGCAGTGCGGGTACGGTTGACCTAAGTGGATACTTAGACAATACTGATGTACTTGCCGGACTTAGCTGTGGCACCAACCAAATTGCTAAGTACAATGGTTCGGCTTGGGTGTGTGCGGCGGATAACGACACCACCTACTCTGCCGGTACGGGTATAAGCTTTGGTGGCACAGTTATTAGTAGTACCCTTGGTACCGATATATCGAGCGGAGAAATTGTTGACGGCACAATTGCCGATGTAGACATTGCGAATACAACAATTTCAAATGCTAAACTCGCAAATTCATCAGTCACCGTTACGGCGGGCACTGGTCTTACGGGTGGTGGTGCTGTAAGTTTAGGCGGTACAGTTACGTTAAATAGTAGTCTGGGGACTGACATTGATAGCAGCGAAATAGTTAACGGTACAATCGTTGCGGCAGATGTTGCCGGTAACGTATTCGCCGAATTAGGCCGCGCAACGGCACAATCGGACGCATCGACAAATAGCACCATATTTATTAACAAGACCTCTACTGGTAACCTAACACAGCTGCAGCTAAGTGGCGTAGATAAATTTGTCGTCAGTAACGCAGGTATTCTTACTACCGCCAGTGTTAACGGTACAAGTATTGTTGACGGGTCAGTGGCTAATGCAGATCTTGCGAACTCTTCGCTCACTGTTTCTGCTGGTACGGGCCTAACCGGCGGTGGCTCGGTTGCGCTTGGTGGAACGGTAACACTTACGAGCAGCTTCGGGACGGCAATTGACACAAGTGAAATTACCGACGGTACCTTATTGTTTGCCGACATTGCCAGCAACGGTTGCGGCACAAACGCTATATTTAAGTACAATGGCTCGGCATGGATTTGCGGTACGGACGTAGACACCACCTACTCTGCCGGCACCGGCATAAGCTTTGGCGGTACAGTTATTAGCAGTACCTTGGGTACCGATATTTCAAGTGGTGAAATTGTTGACGGAACCATTACTGCTAGCGACGTTGCCAGCAACACATTTGCACAGCTTGGCGTTGCGGCCGCTCAAACCGATACGAGCACCAATGGGCTACTGTTTATTAATAAGACTGGCGCGAGCGGCAACTTACTACAGTTACAAGTCGCCGGTGTTAATAAGTTCTTGGTTGCGTATGACGGCACCATCGACACTGCCAGCGTAGACAGCACGAGTATCGTTGACGGTTCGGTTGCTAACGCTGACTTAGCAAATTCATCACTAACCGTCTCTGCTGGCACCGGCCTTACGGGCGGTGGTTCGGTCGCGCTCGGTGGAACGGTAACAATAAGTAATGCTTTTGGCTCGAGCATAGATAGCACAGAAGTTACGGCCGATTCACTAGACTTCACCGAACTTAAAGACTCATTATCGCTTGATGCCGCAACAACAATTTCAGCAGGCGCCAACGCATTCACTATCAACCTGGATGGCACGGGTGACTTTGTAGCACAGGACAACGGTAGTGCATTTATGACCATAGACGATACAGGTGGATATTCGTTTACCTTAGACGCAACCGACAACCCAGCATACTTAATTACAAACGCGGGTAGCTCTAATGTAACCACCAACCTAACGGGTACTGGCGACTTTGTCGTACAAGATAACGGTACCCCATCATTCGTTGTAACTGATTCAGGTGCTGTAAATATTGGCGACCCAAGCTCGGCAATTGCAACTGGCTCGCTACTGGTGCTCGACAGTATAACTACCGACCCAACCGGTACGGCAGGCGGTATGTACTACAACTCGACACTTGGGGCCTTTAGGTGTTACCAAAATGGCGCATGGCAAAACTGTGTAAACCGACCAATATTTACGGCTTCAACCACTTATGGCACACAAGCGGCAACGGCAGCCAAAGCAGCAGCAGCAACAATACTAGTATCACCACTTACCATTACGAACCAAATTACCGTTAATCAAATTCGTGTTCGTGTAACCACCG
>CAZPLH010000090.1:0-3076 GCA_964587465.1 uncultured Candidatus Saccharibacteria bacterium
GATTATTCCATTTTCTGCTTGTCTGCAGGAAATTAGCGCTATCAAGAAGATGAGTAAAAAATGTTTCATTTAGTTTTTGTCTACCGGAACTTGTCCAGGCGTTTCATTTATAACGGTCTCAGCCATAAGCAGCGGTAGTTTAAGACCACATACGTTTCAGTTTTGACCAAATGTTTGATTTGACCTCTGACTTTTCTTCCTTCACTTCATCCGTCATAGCCGTATAACCGATGTTGGCAGTAGTATTTTCTTTTCCACTGATTCCTTTTCCATTAAAGTTGAACTCCACATCCTGTTGGATTGTCTTTATCCCTTTCATTTTCCAATTTTTACTGTAGAAGATACTAGAAACAGGAACATTCGTTCGTAATTTGTAGAGGCTTAATTCAGCATCAAAATTGATAAAAGTCCATTGGTTTAGAAGTCTACCAACAGATGCGGATGAATACCCTTTTGCATTGAACAAACAGAAGGTGTCCGATTTAACGATTTCTTCTAAAGGTTCAAAACCAAATACTTCACCTGGAGAAATAATTTCAAAAGTCTCATATTCTTTTGTGTCAGTATTGTAGTCCAAAATTCTTTGAATTCTGTCGGCTCTGGGCGAAACCATTAATCGAATTATAACGGAATCAAACCAGTATGAATGTTCAATTTCATTTGGTTTATATGGAATCTCAATTTCTGTCGATACGTTGGTGCTACAATCGAAAAGAAAAATTTTAGTGTAACCTGAGATTAATACTGTTTCTGTATTAGGAGCAAATTTATTACTCATTAAAGCTCCTTTTATGTTCAATTCTTCTTTAGTTAAATTTTCGGTGTCTATGATAATTAGAGAAGGGTTGTCAAGAACAGGAGAAGCCGGAATTAAACAGTATCTACCACTATTAGAGAACGGTTCGTAATTATTAGGTAAGGTTGCTAAAAAGTTTTTGGCCAATAATTGGCTTGAAACATCCTTTTCGTTCTTATAGATCGATAAGTCACTCGCCCATAAACTCATTCTTATTTCATCTTCTTCTGAATATTTGAGTTCAAATCCATTTCCATTTGAATATGAAACAGGCTTTGGCTCTGAAAATTTTTGCTCAACGTAACCAATGATATTAATTCCGTCTTTCTTCATTTCATATTACGGCCAACAGATGGCGAACTGCGTTTGTGCTAGTTGGTATGCTAAAAGTACGAATGTTCAACGAGATTTTAAAATGTGAGCTCACCGGCATGACACTAAGTTTGCTGTTATGCGTTGGCTTTTAAGTCTGCGTATTCCGACCAATTAATGTTTGAAGGAAGAGTCTTGTTGCAGAATTCAATATGAATAACGCGTCGTTTGTTATTGTTCGTTGTCCGTCCCGAGCTGTGAAGTAATAGAGGACGCATTACCATGACACTTCCTTTGGCAACAGAACAATTTACCTCGGTCTCTTTTTCCCAGTCTATTGTCTCAGGTCTGTAAATACCTTTTGAATGAGAACCAGGGATTACTTTTAGCGCTCCGTTATTTTCGTCTGTGTCGTCAAGATGAATACGGATGGTATAAATGCTTTGCAAGATGTCATGAGGAGGCTGAACTGCAAATTGATTTTGTTTTACGGTCCAGGGTCCGTAGCCCTTAATGTCTGCCTTCTTGTCGACCGAAATTGTTAAGTCCTGATGATATGAAACGAACCAGTTTGATTGCTCAGGTTTGTCAAAGTAAATTGATTTAACTACAAAAAAGTCCGGACCGAAAAGTGAATTTATAAGTGAGCGCAAATTGTCATTGAAAATTAACGAAGTTGTCTGTGGGATTTCTTTTAAAAACTGTCGAATAGCAAATAGGTCCAGGGATTTACGAAAAGTCAAACCGGAAGAGTCCGCACTATTGATTAATGAGACTATCTTTTCAATTTCATCGTCCGAATAAACCTTGTCGATGGTAGTGAAACCATTTTTGTCAAGAGAATTTTTATGTTTATGAATGTCTCTCATTAAGTTCAGGCTAATGATTTGCGGCTACAACTTGCGCCGCCGTCCGTGAATTTAAATGTACAAATGTCCACGTGAAAATACAACACCCAAATGCGCGACATAAGTTGTGGTCAAGGGTATTTGTTTATTTCCGTCATTGTGTCTCGTCGTCATGTTAGAGATTTTTTGTCCGGACAATTTTATTTTTTAAAAACGCAAGTCCGATAATTAAAATAAATGATGTCAGCATACCCGCCTTGTAAATTTTATTCAAAAAGCAAAGGTCCTGCCCGGTAACCATTGAAATGCAGTCGTTCGAAGAGTTTGTCTCATATTTAAGACTCACCATAATATCGAGCGTCGCGAGTATTGCATAAATAAAAAATAGAATTGCCAGTGTCAATATGATTATGAATGTCCTATTTGTCATAATGTTCGATTGCCGCCAATACCTCTAACTAGTAGTTAAGCGCCATAAAACCAATTACAACCATTTGTAACCGATTCCAAGCGCGTAACCGTGTTACAAAGATATCATTCCACCACAGAATAAAAAGAATGGTAACGCATCATTTTCCACATGCTTTGGGGTAATTTTATGCGGTCGGCATTTTTGAGCCGCTTTTGCTACTACTCTTCACTACGGAACGTCAGTAAAATCAATAAATTTAAAAGGAGCGGATGACTTTATGACTCTCTAGAGTATCAAGCCCCGGGAATAATATGATCTCTTTTCCCAACTCTTTTTCTTAGAATTCTTTTTCCCGTCTCATCATACTTATACCATACACCAACAATATAACCGTTACCATCTAGTTTGGCTTTTTCTTTAAGTTGGCCGCCCGGATAATACGTTTCATAGGTGTTTGGCGTTATCTTCCTTTTTAATTTGCCATTACTATAATACTCTTCTTTTTTTGAGCCGCAGTTCTCCACACGAGAAGAGTCTGCATAATACTGTATCGCTTTAATAAACTCACCATTTTCATATACAGACAGCTCCCCTTTGTTGCTTATCCATAAACCCGTCATTACATCGTCTTTATAATAGCCTGTAAATGTGCCTGTGATGCTTGTGTCTGAGTTACTAAAAAAATATTTTGTCCACTTTCCCTGTCTT
>CAZPLH010000091.1:0-3019 GCA_964587465.1 uncultured Candidatus Saccharibacteria bacterium
TGGTAGCACCAGTTAAGGTAATGCTGGTACCGCTTTGAAGGGCAATAGCACCAGCAGCACCGTTACCTATGGTAACGGTACCGGTAGAAGTACCAGTGTTAATGGTGGTGTTGAAGTTGCTTGAGTCGTTAAGTGAGATAGCAGCACCTGAGACGGTTGCACCAGCTTGGCCAGTGAGGAGAGCGGCGAAGGTCTTAGCACCAGCAAACGTCTGCGTGGTATTGCTCACGACACCACCGTTCGTAGCGTCAGCGACGGCGAGGTTGAGGGTGTTACCCGTGATGCTTGCACCGTTAGCAGTTGAGGTGCCGCTAATGGCACCGACAGTAGTAACACTTGTGCCACTAACTGCACTAATGACACGCCATCGCTGGGTGGTGTTGTCGTAGCGAAGTTCAAGAGTTGCATCTGGAGCAAGGCTAATGTCTGCACCGGTGCCGGTAATGATGCGCTCAGTTGCAGCAGCTGAACCATTTTGGTTTGCAATGACTGCAGCCTGAGCAGCAGCATTAATAAGCGTAATGATGCGGCCGTCTGCTGCACCGGTAATACCCTGAATCGTTTGGGTGCTTGCGCCTGTTAGTCGGATGAGTGAGCCGGTGAAGTTTGCAGCTGCCGATGCACCAGTGGTTGCAAAGTCAGTTCCCTTTGCAATGGCTACTGAGCCAGCGCCAGAAATGGTGACACCACCGTTAAGGGTTGTTGCTTGGGTAACGGTAAGTGCACCGTTAACGGTTGTAGTAACACCAGTGCGTGAGACACTGACTGAGCTTGCGTTGGTAATACCAAGGTTAAGGGCTGCGCCACCACCAGCGTCAATGCTGGCTACGGTTGCACCACCGCTGGTAATAGCAAGTGCACCACTGGCAGTAACTGCGGTCGTGGTACCAAAGCTTAAGGTACCGCTCCCAGACTGGACAGTAAGCTGACCAGTGGTTGAGCGAATAGTTGCTGCACCACCGTTACCAAAGGTAGTCGTGCTGGTAGCTGCACCCATGTTAATGGCAGTAGCTGCCGTAAAGGCATTAACGGTAGTCGGTGTGGTGAAGAGTCCAAGCGTAGCAGCGTTAGATTCAATCTTAGGTGCGTTTAGGTTAATGCCGTTGGTAGCACCAGCGACAACCGTTACGGTGTTTGCTGCATTGCTTGCGTTACCGATGGTGACGGCACCAGTTGAGGTACCAGTATTGATGTTGGTTGCGTTGTTGGCGTTGTTGTTAATGTTGGTCGTACCTACGACGTTGGTAGCACCAGTTAAGGTAATGCTGGTACCGCTTTGAAGGGCAATAGCACCAGCAGCACCGTTACCTATGGTAACGGTACCGGTAGAAGTACCAGTGTTAATGGTGGTGTTGAAGTTGCTTGAGTCGTTAAGTGAGATAGCAGCACCTGAGACGGTTGCGCCAAGGTTGGCGGTAAGAAGCTGAGAAATCGTTAATGCACCAGCATTAGTTGTGGTAACACCGCTCTTACCTAGAGTTATCGCGGTAGCAGTGCTCGTGCCTATTGAAAGCGTTCCTGCGGTAGCAACATCGAGTGATGGTGCGGTAAATCCAGTATCACTTCGGCCAGTACCACTAATCCAGAAGCTGCTAGTTGGCTGTTGCACAGAACTCTGGTTTTGAATAAAGTTACCACTGCCGCCGACGTTACCATTAAGCGTCCACGCTGTGCCATTCCAGACAAATTCCGCGGTTCCGGCTGGAGCAATTGTGAATCCGCCCATAGTGAACGACTGTGTACCAATATTACTTATATATATGACACGGCCAGCTGCAGTATTCGTCGGGCTTGGTAGTGTGATCGTTTGGCTAGCAGTCGTTTGGTTAATTGTTACTGCTGTATAGATATCAACTGACTGAGCTGCGGTAAGTGGTGAACTAGGCGTGCCACCAAGTGAACCACCGTCGCTGTCATTTGCTACTGCAAGGACTGTATTAAGTGTTGCGCCATTATTAGTAAACTGTTGTCCGGCAGCAATGGTTAAGCCTGCGTTTGCAGTAAGTAGGCTGCTAAAGGTCTTTGCGCCGGCAAAGGTTTGAGTTGTCGTACTAACTAAACCAACATTTGTTGCATCAGCGGTTTGCAAGTAAATGTTTGCCCCACTAATGACCACGCCGTTTGCACTCTTCGTTTGCGAGTCAATGGTACCAACTGTCGTGACTCCAGTCACTCCTGTTGGTGCCCACGCTGTGCCATTCCATACATAGGCAACGTTGTTACCGGTGCCAATAACGTTGCCACCAATAATAAAGCTCGTAGAACCAATATTACTTATATATATGATACGTCCGGCAGTAGTGACGGTTGGCGAAGGAATAGTAAGCGTCTGGCCTGAAGTTGTCTGATTAATGGTGAAGCTCGTCGCAACATCAACCGTTGTTGGTGCAGTACCAATTGAGCCGCCGGTTGGTTTATCGGCAATTGCAACTGCAGTGTTTAATGTGCTGCTGCCGTTAGTGAATGTGCTACCCGTTGCAATTGTTAAGCCACCATTGAATGTTCCAAGAGCTGAAGCAGATAGTGTTCCTGTAACGGCAGTGTTGCCATTAAGTGCTACTGCGCCAGTACCAGTACTGAATGAGCTTGAGCCACTTTGCGTAATATTGCCATTAAACGTTGAAGCCTGGCCAACGGTAAGCGCACCGGCAACAGCAGTTGTACCACCAGTTTTACTGATATTTACGGTGTTGGCATTTGTAGTCCCAATGTTAACGGCTCCAACAGTTCCAGTAGCAGTACCGCTATCAATCGTAACGCTACCGCTGTTCGAGCTAGCACCTGTCGCATTACCTGACTTTATGGACACACCCGCCGAGTTCGTACTGCCGGCACTTTGATTTGCCGATTGAAGACTCGGGCTTATTAGACCACCGTCAACTCTGCCAACTCCGCTAATCCAGAAATTACTACTTGGCTGTTGAACGGCATTTTGGTTCTGGATGTAGGCACCACTACCACCATTATTACCGATGATAGCCCAAGCTGTACCATTCCATACAAAGCTACCGTTTCCACC
>CAZPLH010000092.1:0-2994 GCA_964587465.1 uncultured Candidatus Saccharibacteria bacterium
GGGGTGTGCCAACAACTGTATTGTCAACTAGTAACAAGTGCGCATCTATTCTTTGCCCTTCACGAGCGTAATAGTCGGCTGTCTGCGGTATCGGTCGTGGGTCTGGCCCAAATCTGTCTAAAACAGTTCGGCTGTCGAACTTTACGGCACGAATTTGAATCGCCCCGGCTAAGTATTCGGCTTTATTGGTAGGCTTAGTAATGGATACGCCATAACTACTGCCAAGTACCGCTTCTACGGCAGTGTATGGCCGCACATCTTCTGCGGTAAGCCAATGCGCGCCGATACCAAAGCCACTTACGTTAATGTCTTTAATAGGTGAGTTGCCGGGGGTATTTTCGTAAGCTTCAGCAAATTTATCGAGTACGAATAAGCCAAGAGAAGGCTTTTCGACTATTTGGTCATATTCGTTAGCAAGTTCCAGCACTTCTAATTTAGCCTGCGGCTGGCCACTCCGTAAGGCGAGATCTAATTCATGGGCTATGCGATCGGTTTTCATGTGCGCAAATAATACAACAAATTAGCTAATTGCGCAATAAAACGTATTGAAATTACCGGTGTTAAACCGTATACTTATTCGGCTTGCTATTTGGCAAGTACCCTACGAGCCCAAGGAGGGCACATTGCTCGTCACAGAAGAAACGCTCGAAGACTGCGCTGACAGGCTGGGCATAGACCCGGACATCATCGAGCTCATCGAGCCCGGAACGCACGTCTACTTCACCGAGTTCACACCGCTGGGCCTGAACAACAAGCCCACTCGGTACGGCATCTGCAACGACGGCGTCGTCATCGAGGACAACAAGGACGCCGGCAAGCACGAGCGCGAGGAGCACCACTGCGTGGCCGTCGCACCGACGGTGTTCGTGCTGGTGGCTGCCAAGCGCGACCGCCTTGCCCGTAGCGTCGACAACGGCGCGCTGGCGACAGAGCCGGTCCAGGTCTGCATCGCGCATGGCACGCCGTTCGCCGATGTCGAGCTGGTGTTCGCCGAGAACGGCATCTTCACCGACGCCATGGCGTAGGGGCTAGCCCGTCTTCTGGGCGCCCGCCTGCATACATTGCAGTGCGGGCGCCCAAGACGGGCCCTGACCAGAGTTATTGCAAGATCCAATAGTTGTGGCTAGGAAAATTGACAAAAACACAAAAATACCGTATAAATGTTTATATGAAAAACGGTGTACTCGATTTTTACAAAGACGGCTCTGACTTTACGCAAGAGCTGTATGTTGCACGCCGTGGTGAAGTTGAAATGGCGCAATTAGCTGTTTCTAACGCCAACATTCACCTTGGAACTACCTACTCGCCCGAACTAGAAGCAGCTTTAAGCGCCAATTTAAACCGTTTGTACGACAATGTCCGTACGCTTACAGTGGTGCAAGATGACTTTGAGTATGTATTTGAACTAGGCATTTTAGAAGGTACGGGCGACAAAGTAGAACTACGTGTTGCAACGTACCAGTCTAGCCTTACCGGTAATTTGGGCAACGCGTTTGAAGTTGCCGCAGCCGGCATAGACGATCCAACAAAAACCATTGTGTATGTTGCATCGCTTGGCATGGGGCTTTCTAAGGCCATTTCGCCTGCAGAGCAAAAATTTATGCGCAAGCATGGTTCGTTGCTGGCCCACGAAGGTAATGGCGATGCACAGCCTTTGTCTGTAGTAACAGCGCTTGCACGTGGGCTAGACCACATGGGCCTTAAAGTTACGAGCCTTGCAAGTGATTCTGCCGGCGCACTTTTGAGCATGGCGTACGGTGCTGCATACGGTAACAACCTTATAGAAAGTGCGCACCAAAACGTGCGTACCGGCGTAGCCGACAAAACATGGTTCGAACTTGCAAAAGGCATGATGTACGACGATGGCAAAGTGTCGCGCGAACTTGCTAAAGCCACCCCAGATGCACTTGCAATGAGCGTTTCGGAAAAAGAAAAACTCGCATTGGTGCACGAAAGCATGAGCGACCGTTACAAGTCGCGAAACGTACAACCTAAAAAATCTATTCCAATGCTTCGTTCATATGCTGTAGGCCTTGGCCGTGGCCCAAACCAAGGTGACCCGCTGTTGGCGGATAACAAGGCGTTCGCAAAGGCGAATCCAGATGCGCGCATATTAATTACGCTTGGCGAGCGCGATCCGCTTGTTTCGGGCATAAACCTACCAAACCGCATTGTCGAAGTTCTTGCCGAAACTTCACAAGCTAGTAGCGCCGAAGTTACCGCAGCAGTTATAGAAAACGGTAATCATGGCGTGCAAACGCACTTCCCACAGTACTTGCGCCGCCTTGCCCGTACTGCGCTTAATCAGTAATTACAAACGTTTTTATTTTAGCCGTGTGCCCTGCTTTTAGGGTTACACGGCTTTTGCTTATGCCTAAGAGCCGGGCAAGTAACGCCTGCACAGCAATGTTGGCTTTGCCTTCGGTTGCGGGCTCGCGCACATATGCCACTAAGCCCGCAGTGGTTTGTTCTACCAGCGGACCTTTTTTGCTGTTTGGCTTAACCGTTACGCGCAGTGTGCTCATGTAGCTTATTATGCCCTAAGTTGCCCCATTTAATAGATTTGATTATTATAAATGGGCTTATTGCCCATGAACGATTAGTTTTTGGAGGTCGCATGAATGGACTGTTGAGCTTGTCGCAACAGTTCGCGAGCGAACTGGGTCTAGAAGAACGGTTCGTCACCGCCATCACCGTTGGCGACCCGGTGCCGGTAGGTGCCAGTTCCGATACGGCCGAGGGCTATCAGATCGTCGTTCGGCCCATCACCGACGTCGTGGTGCCCGACGGCGCAACAGAGGTTCGCAACGCCGCCTTCGTGTTCGTGGTCGAAGAGGTCTGGCCTCGGGCCAACCCCAGCAACATCAACCGCACGCTGGTGCAGCTGTACGTCAGCCCTGCTGCCAAGCTCGAGCACGTATGCCGTATGTACCGGCTGCTGTTTGGCCACTAGCAACAAGCACCCCGCCCGCCCCTGGGCGCCCGTCTGCAACT
>CAZPLH010000093.1:0-2969 GCA_964587465.1 uncultured Candidatus Saccharibacteria bacterium
AACCGTAAGCTTTAACCCCTCGTTTTCATTGAGGTGGGCATTCAAAGCGTTGTGCGCCTTGCGCGTACGGGGTTGAAGGCTAATAAGAGCCTACAGCGGTGCCCACCCCCTCTGTAGGCTCTTTTTAGTTTAAAAAACCACCCGTTTAATGGGTGGTTTTTTACTGAGCCAGTTAATGTACTAGAATCCGTTTGGAGTTAGGCCAAGCTTCTTTAATGAAGTTGCGCCCGGTACGCCGTCTGCGTTACTTCCTGAGTAGCCAAGGCTGCGTTGGTAGGCAGCATACTTTGATTTAAGCGTTGTAGAACCATTTCCACTTGCGTTAATACTTCGGGCGGTAGCCGAGTCAAGCTTGCCTTTTTTACAGAGACCGTACGCAATGTTGCGAACAGAATCGCTGTCGCGTGCACCTACAAACTTCGAACTAGTACCTACAGCAGACGAGAATACAAGGCCGTTACGATAAAGTGAACCGCAACCACCACCACCATTAGAGATAGTCATTGCGTGACTTTTGGTTAAAACATATGCGCCCACGCCGCCAACGACTACAACGGCTAGAATAACGGGTACGACAACATGCAAACTAAGCATGCCAATTTGGTTGATTTTTGAGATTTTCATCTTAAATTTCCTATTTATTTTTGTTAGCTTAAGCGTATTTAACGCTTCAAATGTTTTTTTGTCAACAAAAATATCTGGAGAAGTTTGCTTAAAAACCGCTTGGTGTAAGTTTTAAGAGTTCGATACTTACTTTGGTGGGTACGCCATCAGTGCTGCCGCTAGTAGGATTGTCCAGCTGGAACCTGCTAAGTGCTTTTTGAAGCTCGGCATCATAATTGCCGCTGCTGTTAATGCTTTGTGCGGTGGTGTTGTCTAGGTACCCCTGTTTGCATAGGCCGTACGCAATATTGCGGACCGAATCGCTATTTGTGGCGCTACTGTATTTTGATTGGCTTGAAACATCGGCTGCGTACACTTTGCCGCTGCGCTTTTCTACTCCGCACGAATTGTAGCTGGTACTTTTGTCGGCGCTGGCACCACTTTTACTAATGACATACGCGCCAATGCCAGCAATTGCGCCTACTACGAGCAGTAGTGGCAGAATAACGTGCAAACTGAGCACTCCGTATTGGTTACTTTTAGTCATTTTTTGCTCTCTTTTTTGGTTTTGTACGACTTTACTTATAAAAATACAGGTAACCATAAGGGTTGTCAATTATTTTGCGTATGTTATAGTGCCATAGATGTTACGTGAAATAAAAAATCTGATTTTACCTTCAAAAAGTGAGCTTATTCTGTACCCTGCATTGGCAATATTTTTGCTTGTTGCGCAGAACATTAGCCGGTATTGGTCGTACTTTAGCGGTGTTAGTTTCGAGCAAGTAAAAAACGCGAGCAGCATAGGTAGTCGTATTGAATTTTGGCTGCTTAACAGCGAAGCACAAATAGACCCACGTATTGCCGATTTTTTTGTGTGGATGCTTTTGGGCATGGTAGCTATTAGCGTTATTCTGTTTGCCCAAAGTAACTTACGAAACGCCAATGACGAGCGAGAACTGTTAGAGCACATGCGTAACCCACAAAGCCGTACGCACGAGCTAGAGGTGTTTTCGCTTAAAGTTGCGACGCGTGTTGCCGCATTTATTGCGCTGCTTATTTATGTTCGAATTTTCTTGGGGTCAATTAATGCAGGTCTAACGAGCCTATTTTTTACGAGCAGCCTTAGTCTAAATACCATTAGTTCGTGGCTATGGCTTGTTCTAAGCGTGGTGTTTTTTGCCGCGGCGTTGTACGTATTCGTGCTTTTGACCCGAGTTATGTTCTTGCGCGTTCGCGTACTTGGTTAGGCGCCGATGACGACGGTCTGGCAGTCGAACTTATTCACAAAATAGCTGTCGTGACTGACAAAGATAATGGCGCCGCTGTAGCGTTTTAACGCGTCTTCGAGCTCTTCTATGCTTGGTAGGTCAAGGTGGTTGGTGGGTTCGTCTAAAATAAGCAGCTGAGGATCGCCAGCGAGCATGCTAATAAGCTGGAATCGAGCTTTTTGGCCACCGCTAAGCTGGCTTATGGGCACACGGGCGTCCGTTACGGGGTTAAACAAATAGTCACCCATAAGCTGCATTATTTTTTGCTGGTTAATTTTAATGTCGCGGTCTAGATGCAGCTTTTCTATGGCGTCGCCAAGCGGCATTTCGAAGTAGGCCTCGCCAATTTCTTGTTCGTAAATGCCGATGGTTGTTTTGGGGCGGATGGCTATAGCTCCGTTAAAGATAGGTGTTGGTTGAGGCTTGCCGGCTGCAGCCGCTAAAATTGCTCGAACAAGCGTTGTTTTACCTGCCCCGTTACGGCCATGGAGGCGCATATGCTCGCCGTCGCGAAGCTGAGCGGTTTTGTCGCTAAATAGTGGCTGGGTAAAGCCAAGGCCTAGTTTTTCGAATGCGACAACCGGCGTGCCGCTGCTGGCAAGCTCACTCGATTTTGTGCCAATTCGAATATTCTTTGCTTTGTATTTGTGGTAATTGTCAGTGACTTTGTCGGAAATTTGCTCGAGGCTTTCGCGGTCAATCCATAGACTTGGCTTAGGGTTATTAGCAATAAGCTCGTTCATTTGTTTGGTTAGCCGATTTTCCATAACAATAAAGGGGTTTTTTTGGTCCGCGGTACCGCTCCAGCTTGGCTTCATGCGTTTGGCATAGGCAATCTGTTTTTTAAGATTCACAATGCTCGCCTGTGCCACCTCGTACGACTTCATCTGGTTGACGGTGCTGTTGCTGTTTTGCTTGAGGTACGCTTCATAGTTGCCTTTAAATTCGTAGGCTTGGCCGTCTTTAATTTCAATAATACGGTCAACTTCGGCAAGTACGTCGCGGTCGTGCGTAATAATAAGCGCACTCATGGTGCCAATGCTCTTAAGCCAGGCAATAAACGCGTCTTTAGCAACATAGTCCATATGGTTGGTGGGC
>CAZPLH010000094.1:0-2967 GCA_964587465.1 uncultured Candidatus Saccharibacteria bacterium
CCTTACCTCGCTATGATGGCGGTGGGCGAATTTAAAAAAGTAACCGATGCTCCCTGGAAAGATAAAGAGGTGAGTTATTATGTGGAGAAGGAATACGAGCAGTATGCAAAGGAAATTTTTGGGGATACCCGCGAAATGATTGACTTTTATTCTAACCGACTGGGAGTGCCTTATGCCTGGCCAAAATACGCTCAGGTAGTGGCGAGGGATTATGTGAGCGGCGCGATGGAAAACACAAGTGCGACCTTGCATGGTGATTTTATGGTTTACCAGACCGCCCGCGAAATGATTGATGGAAAAAAAGGAAATTCTGTTATCGCCCACGAGCTTTTTCATCAATGGTTTGGTGATCTGGCAACTTGCGAAAGCTGGAGTAATTTGTCACTCAACGAAAGTTTCGCAACCTATGGTGAATACCTGTGGGAAGAATATAAGTCTGGCCGCGATGCGGCTGATTATCACCACTGGCAGAGCCGTCAGGGATATCTGCGCTCTGATAAGGAGGTAAACATTATCCGTTTTAATTACAACGATAAAGAAGACATGTTTGATGGTTTTAGTTACAACAAAGGAGGGCAGGTGTTGCATATGCTGCGTAAGGCAGTGGGTGACGATGGTTTTTTTCTTTCTCTTAAAAATTACCTGGAAACGAATAAATACAAATCTGCTGAAATTCACAATCTGCGTCTGGCCTTTGAAGAAACTACCGGTAGAGATATGAACTGGTTTTTTAATCAATGGTATTTAAGTAAAGGCCGTCCTAAATTAAAAGTGCGACAAATCTATAACGACGCAAAACAACAGAGCGAACTAACAGTGGAACAATTGCAGGATACAAAAAACTTCCCTCTCTATATTCTGCCTCTTGAAATTGATCTGTACGTGAATGGAAAGGCGGAACGAAAACACCTTGAAATCACCGAGCAAAAACAAACTTTTACCTTAACTTCTTCTTCCAAACCCGAACTGGTTAATTTTGATGCGGAAAGGCAGCTTTTGGCCGACATCGACTATCCAAAGTCGTCTAACGAATACGTGTATCAATATAAAAACGCGCCCCTATACGAAGATAGGTTAGAAGCTCTTAGAGAGACAGAAACAAAAATGAAGGAGGCGGAGGTGTTTTTGATGTTCAAGGAAGCGGCTCAGTCTGATAGGCATGAAGCAATTCGTACATATGCTTTGCAAAAGCTTGAGAAGATAAATGATGACCGGGTTGCTGAGGTTAAATCACTTATCACAACTATTTACCTCACCGATAAAAACACGAATACCCGGTCAAAAGCTTTGGCCGCATTAAACAGAATGTCGCCGGGAACTGCTGAAATGCAGCGCCTGAATGAAAGCGCACTGAATGAAAAATCGTATGCCATTTGTGGTGAAGCCCTGGAGGCAATGGCCAAATCAAATCCAAAACTCGCACTGGAAAAAGCAATGCGTTTTGAAAACGAAAGTGGTAAAGATGTTTTGTTCCCTGTTGCTAATCTTTATGCAACACATGGAGGTGATGGACAAATACATTTCTACCGCAATGCCTTACGTTACATGAACGGATACGAGTTAATGTCTTTTTGCGTTCTGTATGCCAAAGCTGCGAAACAGTGTAATATTCCGGAGAATGCGCTTCTTACCGCGAATGATCTGGAGATTCTTGGAAAGGGAGCTAACAGATATTTGAAATACACTTGCGCAAAAGGATTAAAAGATTTGCTTTCAGGTTGGGAGACAAAAGAGAAGTCGGCTTTGACGAATCTGGAAATCGCTAAAAAAGAAAATAAAAACACAACCGATCTGGAAAAGGAACTGAAGAAAACAAGCGATACCCGTGAACGCATAAGCGTTTTGTATAGCCACTTGCGTTAAACAAATATGAAGCAGCCCATGAGCAAATACTTTTTTGTCCTATCGCTAACCTTGCTGTTGTGGCAGTGTGCTGACCCTCAGCTGGAACACAGAAAGGATCTGGTTGACGTGGCGGAACAGATCAATGAAAAATGTCCGCAAATGATCGATTCGGAGACGCGTCTCGATGGCATTGAAGTGAAAGAGCCCAACATTCTGGTTTATCACTATACGCTGGTAAACATGCTGGCGCAGAACCTGGACACTCTTTTTTTCTACAAAGCCATGTGGCCGGGACTTATTAGTAATATTAAGGTAAGTCCAGAAATGAAAAAACTAAGGGAGAACGAGACCTACATTGACTATGCTTACCGGGACAAAACCAACAAACCCGTTTACACATTTCATATTGCCCCAAAAGATTATAAGGAGTAAAGAAATTAGACGAGTCATTTTTTTGACATCTGTTATTTGTTTCTAACACTTATTCCTTTTTACGTTTTAACGGCACCCGGAATTTCCCTTAAAATGGAAAAACTTTACATTTGTTTTTAAATAGGCTTTATGACAAAAACAGACATTGATAAAATACTTTTTTTGGACATTGAAACTGTTCCATTGGTTTATAACTATGCTGATTTAAGTGAAACAACCAAAGAACTCTGGGACAAAAAGTGGCAGTACAACAAAGAAGTAACGCCCGGGCAACAATATGCCAAAGCAGGAATTTACGCTGAGTTTGCAAAAGTTGTGGTGATCGGACTTGGGTTCTACAATCAAAAAAAATTCCGGGTTAAAACTATTGCCTCGGAGAACGAAACCCAAATTCTAAAGGAATTCTCCGCCTTATTAAAGGAGCATTTTAACACAGCAAGCCATCTTTTGTGTGCCCACAACGGCAAGGAATTTGATTTTCCTTTTTTGTGCAGACGTTTTCTTATCAATAATTTACCTTTGCCCAAAGCACTTCAACTGCAGGGACTAAAACCCTGGAATGTAAATCATATTGATACCATGGATCTCTGGAAATTTGGAGATGTAAAAAATTTCAGTTCACTCAATCTGCTTGCCCACGTTTTTGGAATCCCGTCTCCCAAGGACGACATGGATGGAAGCCAGGTAGGT
>CAZPLH010000095.1:0-2907 GCA_964587465.1 uncultured Candidatus Saccharibacteria bacterium
TCTGACCACGAGATCTCATTGTCTTGACCGGTTAGCATCAGGCAGCAACCGGCCAACTGCGGCCGTCCAACCTAAAGAAGCCATGGTCATTCGAGCGTCAGGTCCACTCTGAAACCTGTCGGACGATCTACTCCCGCTGATCGGCCTTTGCTGCCGGTCAAGACGCGTTGACTGAGTGGCCGCAACCCACGACTAGACCCGCCGCTCAGCGCGTAGATTGGTTGACGGGTCTCCGATTCCTCGTAATGGTGATACTAACTTTTCAAGAAGTAGTGTCGCAGCTCAGACTGGGACTAAGCGCTTGTTCTTATGGAGAAAATTTGAGGCTTAGATCCTGACACTACAAACAGGAAAGTTAGTAACGACACGGCAAACGTGCTCACCATAGCTCGAAGCGTACAAAATCTAATCGTTCCCGAAGTAAGCCCACTCCGGAATACGGTAGGAGGGGAACTGAACACGGTGCGCCGACGCATCGGCCGTTAATCGGAAAGAGAACGACTTCCGATCCCGCGAACGCCCGCTCAGGTAAGAACCGACCTGCTCTCTCGGACTTCCACCGTCTCATGCCAATTAATTTGCTCTCGTAAGTGCGTCTTGATATTTCTCCCGTACCCGTGGGGCAGCCCCAATCTCTTCTAAGGCATAACCGATAACCACTGCCTGAAGCGCAATTGAGATTAGGAGCTGCTGTCTCTGGCCTATTTTCTGAAGCAGTTTCTTTGGTCGGCCAACGTGTGCGATATCGTTACGAAGATCGGAAACATGCTCCCCAATATCGTCTACCGTGCAGTTGAGCAATCCGGCTAGCCGCTTTCGGAGCTTATCGCTAGCGTAATTTCTCAAGCCGTACTCGTACTTATCCTTTTTTTTGGTTACTCCCGCCTGCACAGCGATTCCTTCAAGTTGAGTGGCGGCGAGAACGATGTTTCCGTGAATTTCATGTGATGAGATGACACTTGCCTTGCTTTGCAACATGGACGAAATCGCAAGGTAACGGTCCCCCTGCTCAAGCCAGTTAGCTATCAGCAACCCTAAGTCCACATCACCGTTGTTCAGCGGGAGGTCGTGGTACTTTCTTTGGGCTTGGCTGCGTTCAATCGTTGCCCTGTCGTCGATCTTCGATGGAAACACGGTCATCGGGTGCGGCTTTCCATCCTCGTCCCTAGCGGTGGCAGAGAATCTGGATAGCTTGGCGGGCTCGAAGGAAAGCACGGCAAACAAGTCTGCAACGGACTGGGCAATCCTATGGGCATTATGAATGGCGAGGTCGATCTGCGGTATGAAACGAAACAAGTAATTGAGAGACTTCTTCAAATACGGCTGAAAATCGGGATGCCGGGAGCGCACCTCAAAATAGGCCTTCTGCAGTTCATCTATTGCCGCGACGTCGTCCGAATGGAAATGCACCCTCAGATCGTTGCCTACGAAGTCGAACTTGCCCGAGTGGATGACCTTGACCTCGCCTGCAGAGAAGTGGGCGTTGACAATATCAGTCTTGCTGAATCGGATTTCATTTTTCATCCCATCAGAAGCAAAAAAATCCTGCACGCCGGTAATATCAAACTCAAAGCTGTCGAATTTAACAGCGTCATCGAAGTGGTGGCCGAAGACAACGTAATGGAACGGGTAGCCGGTAGATGTCCAATAAGACATCCCGTACTTCATGTTGACACCGTTGCCTTCCGTGCTGAACTTTCCTACCAACGTTAAAGGCTCGCCGCTGGAGGTATTGCCAAGCAGATAGCTCCACTCCAGGTTGCGATCTGTCATGTCGATCGGACGGGCGAACTCAAGACGCAACCCATTGGTCGGCGAATACTTCAACCTTCCTGCAAACGACAGATCTTGCCGATCTGGCGGAAAGAACGTGCCGGTCCATTCTTGGTCGATCAGCAGGTTCGAATCTATCTTGGCCACCACTACACCTCAGCCATCACACTATTCATCAATCGGTTCAGTGTAGTTTCCACACTGGGGCTAGTTCACTTCTAAAGAATGCACGAGTGACCTATGCTCGGCCTGACCAGCCGTTGGCCCGATGGCAGGGCTACCAATCTAGCAGGGTGTTGAAAATTGGATCATCACCTTCGGTTTCCGGCTGGACCGGAAAAAATCGACTCTGAAAAGTCCCGGCGTGGTTCGCCATGAAGCAGTTTCCAGTCGTCTTTCAAGCCGATTTTGCTACCGCAATTCAGCAGCGCTCCCGTCGCTGCAAGGACGTCGTTTTCTATTCAATATCGCAATCCGATAGGCGCGCGAGCGCCAACGAATTACGGCGCCAGCAAATTACCCAGTCGCGTCAGGTTATACGCAGCGAAATTGAGCAGCGCATGCGCGCGAATCTTGTCCAGGCCACGCGCCATCAAACGGCGCAGCGTGCCGATATCCTTCACCCAGCCGAAGGCCTCTTCGATCATCTTTCGACGACGCAGACTGACCGCGTAGCCTTCGGTGGTCTTGATGTGCGCGGGCACGGCGCTGCCCTGGGTCTTGGCGGCCACATGCGGGGCTATCCCCAAGGTCGTCAGGGCGCCCACGAAGTCGGCGGTGTCGTAACCCCGATCCGCTGCAACCGTCGGCTTGCGGGTCCCGCGAGCGGGTTTGATGCTGCGCTTGACCATCACCAGCGCGGCCTCACGCTCGGCGGTGCCAGTGGCCAGGGTGGTATGTACATCGACGATCAGCCCGTGCCGGTTCTCGGCCAGGGCATGCGTGGTGTAGCTCAGAAACGCCATGCCGCCGCCCTTGCTCGCCAGCCGCGACTCGGGGTCGGTGCGCGAAACGTGCGTCGCGTTCGAGCGCTTCTGGCCCCGGAAATCGACCTCGGGATTGCGGCCCTGATCCGGTCCGGGCGGTTCATCGGAGCCGTCGCGCGCAGCCATGCTCTTGTGCGAGGCCCACGCC
>CAZPLH010000096.1:0-2836 GCA_964587465.1 uncultured Candidatus Saccharibacteria bacterium
GCATATTAAGCGCGAAACTAATCTCAAGATTAGATTTCCCTATGAGACCCCAGAAAGACGATCTGGTTGATAGGCGCAAGGTGTACGCACAGCAATGTGTTCAGCCAAAGCGTACTAATAGGTCCATTGACTTTTTAAGCATCTCTTACGAGCAAGCATCGTCTTGCTTGTTTATAAGAGAAATTGATTACTAACTAGTTATTAGTGTTTGTCTAAACAAGTGTGTCGTGCAGAAATCCTGTAAAACCGCTACCGGCGTTTATGGGCCCCGATAGTAGCTCGCATTGTGGCGAGCTGTTATCGGTGTCCATGGCGCTAGGGAAACACCTGTTCCCATTCCGAACACAGCAGTTAAGCCTAGCAGCGGTTACAATACTTGGCCAATCAAAGCCTGGGAAAATAGCACGATGCCGAATTATATAAAAGCCGTCCGAATAGGACGGCTTTTATCTTATGGAAGGGAATTGATTCTTACATCTCAAAAAGTAAAAAATCGTGCTATTTTCCCGAAAGTAATATGCAAAATAGCGGGGTCCCCACAAATAAAATTGTGGGGTAAAGTCACGATGCCGAATTATATAAAGCCCTTCGGGCTTTATCTTTATGTAGAGATATGTCCTGTAGGAGCTTCTAGAAACAGAAGCTTTTTTTATTTGTGCGATTTGCACGGTTACGAGCGCACAACAGAAAATATCGTTTGTGCTCGTTTGTATATAAGCGCTCAAATTCAGAGTTGATTTAAGCCACTGGTAGTGTGATTAACGGAATGTAAACCACATGGCAGACATGGTTAAAAAATGTGACTGAAATTTTGCTTTATTTTTTATGCTAATGCTTGTGGAAAACTCCTCATGCTTATTTATGCTCGTTGTAAATTAAAACTAATTATCACAAAAATCATAAGCGCAGATGTTTCTGCTATAAAGTAATTTAAGGTGTTAATATATATAACGAAGCTTTTACTACAACAAAATATAGGCATTTTTGTGTTGAAAAATTAGCTTCAGGCATACGTTGAATGTACACAAAAATTATTGCTTGACCCCCGTTAACGGCGCAAAATAGAGACACGTACTTATATTAATAATAAATATTAATAAAACAGAGAGTGTGGCGAGAGGGATGTCGACCAAAGGCAACGTTATGCGTGCTTCTGCATTTTTAGCAGGGTTATTCATTGCGTATTTGCTGAGCTTTACCGGCTTGGGTATTTTTGGCAGCCAAACACTTGTAGCTGCTAAGTCTGACCTTAGTCGTTCGTTCGAAAGTGAAGCGAAAATCGAACCTGGTACACTTGTGAGTCTTCAGCAAAACAAAGATGGCTACGTAACTGGTGCGAACACTAAAAACGCCGAGCAGCTAGTTGGCGTTGCCGTATTCACCGACAATTCACTTTTGGCTGTTAACACAGGTACAAATAAAGCTCAGGTTGCAGTGAGCGGCCAGGCAACAACCATCGTGAGCGACTTGAACGGTGATATAGCTGCTGGTGACATGATTGCGGTAACGCCGTTTACAGGCGTTGGTGCAAAGGCCCTAGCTGGTGACCGCGTTGTCGGTGTAGCTCAAGCAAGCTTCAAAAGTTCAAACGCAGGTGTTAAGAAAATTACCGTTACAGACTTAAAGGGTAAGAGTAAAGAGATTAGCGTTGGGACGATCCCAGTAGTGATCAGCGTTGGCAACGCAGCGGTAAGTGGCGTGCAGCAGGCGAGCGGAAATGGCATTCAGAATTTGGCTGCCAACATTGCAGGTAAGCCGGTATCACTCCTCCGAGTCGCCCTTTGTTTGATCATTGGCCTTGCAGCAATTATTTCACTCGTTGTCGTTGTTAACAGTACTGTCCGTAACGGTATCGCCGCAGTTGCTCGTAACCCGCTTGCTAAGCCAGCTATTTTCGACAGCATGGCTCAGGTTATGGTCATGATTGCATTTATCGCTGTTGTTTCAATCGTTTTAATGTATGCGGTGTTGAGGATTTAAGCCATGGATTTGCAAGGCCCGCAACTACTCAACTCGGTACGACAACAGACAGCCTCACTTCCTGAGGCTATTGAGCTTGAAGTGGTAAGCCCTGACGCACCACAGGCACAGGACATTAAGCCGTACAAACCACCAAAGCGCGGTGGCTTGCGACTCGCTCTGCTATTGCTTGCAGCACTCATGGGCTTTGGTATTACTGGTGTATCTGCCTACGTAATACTCCAGAACCAAAAGAAGGAAGAAGTTGCTAAAGCACCGACCGCTAACTATGCGGTTACTTCTATACCGCTTAGCGGCGTTAACACGGAAACGGTACTTGGTCTTTCGCAGATTGGCCAAGTTGACCTGAACGGTACAACTAAGATTAACGGCGCGCTTGTGCTTCGTCCTTCGACCACACCAACTAACCCTGTTGCCGGCCAACTATACTTCAGTAAAGATACGGGCAGCGTGTTCTACTACACAGGCGTTGAATTCCGCGAAGTTTCGAGTACCGGTAATGTCGTAACAAGCGTCGGAGGTCTTACCGGCGAGGTTCGTATAGGGCCAACGTTGAGTGTTGCAAATGGTATTTTGAGCGCAAATATTCCTACACAAACTGCTGTATCCGTTACATCAGTTCAAGGCCAAACAGGTGCCGTTAACTTCTTGGCAGGCACTGGTGTAAATATTACAGGAACGACAATTAGCAATACCGGCGTAACTTCATTTGGCGGTGCTTCTGGTACGCTTTCAGTCGGCCGCGGCCTTAGTGTTGTCGGAAATACGTTGGCCTCAACTGCAACGCTTAGCTCTGGTAGTGCCAACATCGTCATCACCGACAACGGCAACGGCAACTACACCATTGCAGATTCTG
>CAZPLH010000097.1:0-2797 GCA_964587465.1 uncultured Candidatus Saccharibacteria bacterium
GTGGTAATTCCCATACCTGCTTTTACAATCTGGTCAGCTGCTTCATATGTTAAGGTACCGCTCTTAGAAACGATTCCGATTTTTCCCTTTTTGAACACAAAACCTGGCATAATGCCCACTTTTGCTTCACCGGCTGTAATCACACCCGGACAATTTGGTCCGATCAAACGGCAGGTTTTTCCTTTTAAATATTCTTTTACTGCAATCATGTCTTTTACAGGAATACCTTCTGTAATACACACAATTACTTTAATGCCAGCCTCGGCTGCTTCCATAATGGCATCTGCCGCGAAAGCCGCAGGTACAAAAATAATTGACACATCTGCACCGGCCTTTTGCACTGCTTCAGAAACCGTATTAAACACCGGACGATCCAAATGGGTAGTCCCACCTTTACCAGGAGTAACGCCACCAACCACGTTGGTTCCGTATTCAATCATTTGTGTTGCGTGAAAGGTTCCTTCGCCGCCTGTAAAGCCCTGTACGATTACCTTTGAATTTTTATTTACTAATACTGACATAATCAAAATTTTGAGACACGAATATACTCACTTATTTGCATTTACGCAAAACAGGCCGAATATTGGATGTTTGTGTATTTTTCAACACAGAGAAGGGAGACACAGAGAAACACGGAGGTTTTACACCGGCATCACCAACAAAAAAGAGCGTTATTCCGAGGGACGAAGCATCTGCTTGTGCGGTTGTTTTTTCAACACAGAGGAGGGCGACACTTTCTTAGAGACTGCCGGTGACTTCTCAGAAAATCATAAATCCCTGACACAACATTCCATTTTCTATGCAAAAGATATAGGTGATATCGCTTAAATTATTTTACTTTCACGTTTTTATTCTTGTGTCAGATTTTATTGAATTATATACCGATGGTGCGGCGAGCGGAAATCCTGGGCCGGGTGGATTCGGCCTAGTGCTGAAATTTAAAAATCACCGTAAGGAAATAAGCGGGGGCTTTAAACGTACTACCAATAACCGTATGGAGTTGCTGGCCGTGATCATAGGACTGGAAAGTGTTACCAACAATGCCTTAAAAGTGAAAGTGTATTCCGACAGCAAATATGTGGTCGACGCTATCAATTTAAGGTGGGTGTTCGGCTGGCGTAAAATTGGTTTTAAAAACAAGGCCAATCCAGATTTGTGGCAACGTTTCCTAAGGGTGTACGATGCGCAAAAACATGAATTTCATTGGGTAAAAGGCCATGCCAGCAATGTAGAAAATAACCGTTGTGATGAATTAGCGGTAGCTGCTTCCAAAAAGCCGCATTTGCCGGTAGATGAGGGCTATGAGGCGAGGGATTAACCCTTTACTCTTTTACTAATTTTTGAGTCTGAACTAATTTTCCTTTGTCAGAAATCCGGATCAGATAAATTCCTTTTTCCAGGTCACTTACATCTATTTTAGTATTTGGTATAAGCCTGATTTTTTTTACTTCCCTTCCCAATACATCCACAAAACACACTTCCACTTCATCTGTGGAATTTGTTTCTATACTTAAAAAATCAAGGACCGGGTTAGGATAGATCTTGCGTTTCCCCTCGGTGTTCTTCCATTCAGTTAAACCCATCTTACTCTCATTGTTCTCAGTTTCCAGCCCAGTTGGTAAAGGCATTGTAAAAACGTCGTAAACATCACCCATTAATTCAGACCCTATAATGTGAATTGTATAGGTTCCGCTACACACATTATTAAAAGTAAGAACATTTGCGCTCCAGTTCGTTACGGGCAGAACTGGGTCAGACAGAAAAGCAAAAGTATTAGTATACAAAACGGTCATGGTAAAAGATCCATCGCAACAACTGGCACAACTGGGGGGTACAACATTATAAGAAATTGGCTGACCCTGCACGTTTACCGATTTTAATAAAAAAAGAAAAAATAAAATAAAAATACAATTTTTCATAATTGAGAACGGTTAATATCTTACTACTTAATGTATAATGACCATTTTTTTTGTTTCGATTAAACGGTCTTCATTGTAGTAGCTAACGTAATAAATCCCCGTCTTATAATCTGAAGATAAAAGTGTGATATTATTGTTTGAGAGAGTACGTGTAGAATATATTAGAGAACCAGCCACATCTGTGATTTTTAGGCTAAAAGTTTTGTTTACAGGTGCGTCTATTTTAATATTTACATAATTATAAGAGGGATTTGGGAAAAGATCAAATGAATATTCTGAAATTTTACTACGTTCATTAATCGCTAATTCGACGCTACGACACCATTGAGCCGACGTATCGCAACCTGTACTATCGTATTTTACATAAAACAGAGGGTTATTTCCTGCGTCCGATTTTCGAAGGGAAGTAATCCAGCCTCCATTACTGGTTGGATTCACACAGGTAAGTAGAATATTGTTTTGGATAGAATCGTTGGCTGCATAATCGTAATACTTTTTCCAGATCACCTGTCCGGTAAGCGGATTGATCCGTACAAATCTGGACAGATTATTGTGCCGGTGGTCAATTTCAAGCAAGGTGTCTATAGAACCAGCCAAAAGCAAATCTCCATTGGGAAATTTCATGACCGAAGTGAACCAATTCAATTGCGCCAGGGGATCAAAACCATAGATGCTCCAAAGCGCAATAGTTGGCTGATTCACATCAAACTTAAAGGCCACTGAACGATAATAGGTGTTAAACCCACTAATCCGGTATAAACCTGTCACCACTATTTTTTTATCATTTGTCTGAATAAGGTCGGTATAGCCTCCCGGGCTAAAGTGCAAATGAGAAAGAACGGTTCCAAGACTATCCAGTATAATTAGACTAGTATACA
>CAZPLH010000098.1:0-2791 GCA_964587465.1 uncultured Candidatus Saccharibacteria bacterium
TCTGTCAGAGCCGCTTGAGTGTCCATCACTATCACTTCATTAGTCCACTCTAGACTCTGGGTAAACAAGTAAATTTAATACAAAAATAGAATTCTTCCCAAAACTCGGTCAAATCCTACCTAAAACTATACGGCTTTGCCTGGTATTTAGGCAACAATAAAACCTTCAGCAAAGCGAATAACTAACGAAACAACGACTACGCCGAGCAAAAGCATCAGCAACTGCCAGTCTTTTATGGGGCTTTTAGCGATTTTGGTATTTATTGTAGGAATAATGTCAGAAGCTGAGATATACAATAAAAATCCCGCGCTTAATCCCAACAAGAAGTTTACGGGCAACTTGTCACTTCCACCTAGCCCAAATACCAGTAGAGCCACGAGTGTAGAAAGCACTGCTGCAAATACGTTTATTAGTATTACTGCCTTGCGTGACATTTTTCTGGATAGCAATAACGCAAAGTCACCAATTTCATGCGGTATTTCATGGGCCGCAATAGCAATGGTCGTGACAATTCCGGTAGGGATATTCACCAGAAAAGCCGCGCCAATAGCAACACCATCAAGGGCATTGTGCGCCGTGTTACCAATAATAATACTAAGCCTCGATGATTCTAGGTGATTGGTTTTCTCATTTTCATCGTGGTGATGATGCGCAGAGCCCAGGATTCTCTGGAACACAAAGAATCCCAAAAAGCCAACCAAGCACCCGATAAATACTGACACGGTATCATCTGCGGTCACGCCTTCAGGCAGCAAGTCCATAAATACGGCCGCCAATAATGCCCCGGCGGCAAACGGCGTACCATACAAGGCGAGTTTACGCGCGCTGGACTGTTTTCTTATGAGTAACAAACCACCGACTAAGGATAATAATCCCCCAAGGAGCGAATAAATAAGTACGTCTGCATATGTAGCCATTGCTTTATGATAAAAATTTGTGTGGTTTATTGCAAATTATTTGCAACTGCAATACAATTGCAATATGAATACTGTATTGCGCACCGCCTGCGAGGTGCACAATGTCCGCGCCACCCTGGTACGTAAAAACTTATTTGATTTGCTCGTAACACTCAGCCCTGTTTCGGTGAGTGATTTTTTTGACGCCACAAATAAGAAGGGTTTCGACACCGTAAGCGTCTACCGAACGCTCGACTTGTTTCGGAAGCTCGACATTATGCACGAGCACGGTGTTGGAAGACAACGAATTCTGCAAGCGAAAACAGAGCTTGATGCGCACCATCACTTTATTACCTGCGAAACGTGCGGCTACAGCCAAGAATTCGAAGATGACGCAATAGAATTTCAGCTCAGTACCGTCGCCGCCGAGAATGGTTTCCCAAAAATTAAATCCCATTATTTAGAAATAATCGGACAATGCCAAAACTGCTATAGCGCTCGGTAATTTATTTTCGCGGTAGTGTAATATTCGCGTTTGCTCCGTATTCGGGCATTGCAATATGCTCATCTTCACCCAAGGATAGTCTTCTAAAGCCATCGCTAAGCCACGTTTCGCCTGTCGTAGAAACAATGGGAGCTTTATTGACGTATGCAAGCGTATTGGCAATCGCAAAGCCAATGCGAAGCCCCGTAAAACTACCCGGCCCCTTAAACACCACAACACCGGCTAAATCACCCCAGGAAAAGCCTGCGTCATCAAGTAGCTTCTTGATTTGCACATGAATAGTGTCAGTAAGTGTTCGGTGCGCCTCCCACGAGGTATAACCGAGTTTTTTTGCATCTTCAAACAGCCCGACTTCTGCGGTAGGCTGATCGGTTTTTAAGGTCACGATAATCATGCAAGCTCCTCAAATAAATACCCAAACTGTAGGGGGTATTCAATTCTTATTTCGCGAGTGGATTCGCTGGTCGCTGTAAATTCAATGCGTACACGTGCTTTTGGTAAAGCACCTGAAGCTACGCCAGCCCATTCAAGAACAAGGACATTTTTCGGGTCAGCTTGGAGCTCTTCAATTTCGTGACGCATTATGCCTGCCTCTTCTAAACGATATAAATCAAAATGGTGAATAACGCAACGAGGCGCTTCATATACCTTAGATACTGTAAACGTCGGGCTCGAAACATGATCACTGCTCCCGGCGCCACGAACGAGTCCACGGGTAAATGTTGTTTTACCACCACCAAGGTCGCTGGCAAGCTCGATAACTTCACCACCGCGCAAATGCGCCCCAATACTAGCGCCCAGCTTTTCGGTAGTTTCGGAGTCGGTAGACTGCATTTGCAGCTTCAAAACGGTACTCATACGCTACATAGAGTACCGCGATACAGATACAAACCGCAAGCAACCACCCAGGAATTGGCGTCGGGGCGGCTATAGCTGCCGGATCATCGAAACTTGCCGTATTGGTAGTTTTTGATTTGGCGGGCGATTTAGTAGTGGCGGCTTTTACGGCCGTGACTTTAGCAGCTGTCGTTTTCTTTGTCTTAGCACTACTGGCTACGGCTTGCTTAACTGCAGCTGGTACGGGATTCGTAATTATATTGGTTGCGGCTTCGGTGGGCGTTGTTGTCCACTCCCAGGAACCACTTATATTTTTTGCCCATGATTCACCGCTTGTAACCTCTGCATATGTAACCACATCAAATACCGAACCATCGGGCGCAACAATTTTTGCGGCACCGCCTCCATTTGAAAAACTCAATGGTGTTTCACCTGAAGTAAGTACTACATAACCACCCCCGCCAATACTGCTACCCATTGGAAACACATACTTATATGTAAAATTTGTGCCCGAAAAAACGGTATAGCCACTAACATCAACTATTTCTGTACC
>CAZPLH010000099.1:0-2728 GCA_964587465.1 uncultured Candidatus Saccharibacteria bacterium
CCCCCAATGTGGTCACACAATTGATTTGTGCTGGTGTTTTTGCCTGGTTGGCAGTACAAACAGCCGTGAATGTTGGCGCCATGGTAGGACTGTTGCCGCTAAAGGGGATTACCTTGCCGCTTATTAGCTATGGCGGTACTAGTTTAGTGTTTGTTATGGCAGCACTTGGTTTAGTTTTTCAAATTTCAATGTACACGAGTATGCGTAAAAGCTTGGGCCGTAGCGCCGAAGGAGCAGGGACTTATGAAGGTACTCATGACCGGAGGCGGATCAGCCGGCCATATTACTCCAATCCTAAGCGTAGCTACTGAACTTAAGCAAATTCAGCCAAAGGCTGAAATTCGTTACGTTGGCCAGCGAGGTGATTCGCTCGGTTTGCTTGCGACGGCAAAAGGGAGCCCCATAGATGCAAGCAAGGCAATTTTTGCTGGTAAATGGCGGCGATATCATGGTGTTGGTTTTTGGGCGCATCTTAAAGATTGGCGAACACTCTTAAAGAACATTCGCGATTTAGTGTATTTGGCGATTGGATTTTTGCAGAGCATGGTATTGCTTATTCGATGGCGCCCACAAGTGGTATTTATTAAAGGTGGCTTTGTAGGTATGCCGGTTGGGATCGCAGCTGCACTTTTGCGTGTACCCATAGTTACGCACGATTCCGATGCTTTACCTGGCCTTACAAACCGGGTTTTAAGCCGTTTCGCGACCAAACAGTGTGTTGGTTTGCCGGTAGAGTATTACAAGCAGTACAACCCTACAAAAATGGTGCATACGGGAGTCCCGACAAATCCCGCCTATGCACCGCTTAGTGAAAAACAAAAAAACGAATTAAAAACACAGCTACAGTTACCGAAAGATGCGTTCGTACTAACCATATTTGGCGGAAGTTTAGGGGCTATTCGGCTCAATAACGCTGTACTTGAGGTTGTGCCTACCTTGCTCGAACGGTTGCCAAAGCTACATGTTTTACACGTGACTGGTGCAACGCAAAACGAAGAAATAGCCACAGCTTATAACGAACTACCCAAACCGCTAGCAAACCGGGTATGGACATGGCCATTTTTGCCAAACTTACATGAAATAACAGGGGTGGCTGATGTTGTTATTTCGCGCGCAGGGGCTACCAGTATTGCTGAACTTGGCTTACAAAATCGAGCAACGATTATTGTACCGAACCCGTACTTGGTCGGTGGCCACCAAACACATAACGCACGACTCATAGAAGATAAAGATGCAGCTATTGTCGTGACCGAAAAAGAACTTGCCCATAACATTACCGCATTCCAAGCCATCATAGACAGCCTGCTTCATGATGAGCGTCGTCAAAAGCAGCTAGGGGTTAACCTACATGCGTTGTGTATGCCAGATGCCGCACATACGATTGCAGCACTACTTGTGAAGGTGGCAGCATAAATGGGGCTATTTCGTCGTAATAAAAAGCAGCAAGCACGTAACAACGTAAGCTCGCAGCAGCAAGCACCAAAAGAGCAAAAGGTCTTTTCGTACTACACGTCTAGTCATAAGCAATTAAATACGACGCAGCGCGTTGATAGACTTAAGTTTACAAGCGCACCACGGAATCAGTACCTATTATATGCTCGTATGCATTGGTTTGGTTTGCTTGCAGTGCTCGTGCTGATTGTTTCAAGCGTGTACATTATCAGCCTCAGTATGTCGCCGCAAGTCATTGTGAATGGCACGGTGTATCGTTCTGCCGCCGAATATAACCAACTGGCGCAGACCGCCCTTAAGGCAAGTGTTTTTAACGTGTTAAAACCAACGCTGCAGCGTTCGGCAATTGAAACTAAGCTAAAAGAGCAAATACCTGAGGCTAAAAGTATTCAGGTTTCAGCCCCGCTGCTTGGCAGGCGTCCGAATATAGTTATTACCATGGATGAGCCCGCTGCTGTTATGAAGCAGCCGAATACTCAAGATTTAATAGTTAGTGAGCGTGGCAGACTACTGCTTGCCGCCACCCAAAGCAAGGCAACAACCGACTTACCAGTAATAACCAATAATACAGGAGTAACCGGTAAAGCAGGGGAGCAGTTTTTACGGCCAGATGATATGCGTTCCCTTTTGCAATTAATACAACAGGTAAAGCTTTCTGGAAGTAGTGCTGGATTTATTTTGCCACCACAGACGAGAGAAATACTTATGGTCGAGCCAAGCAGGGGAGCGTACCAGGTTCGGTTCCTTTTTGGCGATACTATTCTTCAGCAATTCGGTGCGATGCGCGCGACGCAAAAGAAATTACAAGAACTTGGCCAGGTGCCAGCGGAATATATGGACGTGCGGCTCGGCAACAAAGTCTTTTATAAGTAGCCCGCTCCTCTACTCAATGTTCGTAAAATGTTCATAATTTGCAATAGTGCCCTGAAGCAGGGAAAAGCATACTAACATATAAAAATAATAAAAAAGCAAATTCTACAAACATTGGCAAAAGGTAGGGGAAAACTATACAAAAATACAAATGTCGTAAAAAATCAAATAACTGTGGATAACTTGGTTGTGAATATCGAATATGCTGTGGATGAGCTATCTAGGATGTTTAAAGATGGGGCCACACAGTGTAGCGGTACGAATTATTGCAAAAATACTGCATATAACAGATACAGTGCCCCACAGTAGACGCATAACTAATCAACTATGTATACTATGTAAAAGTCGTAAAAGATATATTGTGCGACATTGTGTCTTTGGCTCGGGGACGTGCCCTAGCATGCAT
>CAZPLH010000100.1:0-2721 GCA_964587465.1 uncultured Candidatus Saccharibacteria bacterium
CCCCGACTGTTTTGGTGTCTTGGGTGTGGCGCGCGAACTTGCCGGTATTCAGGGTCAGACATTTTCCAGTCCCAACTGGTACACCAAAGTCCCAAGCTTTGCTGTTGAATCAGATGTTTTGCCACTGTCGGTAGAGATTCAGGATGAGCACCATGTACCGCGGCTTATGGGGCTTGCCATGAGCGGGCTTACCAATGGAAGTAGCCCCGTGTGGATGCAAGCTGCCCTAACCCGGATGGGTATTCGTCCGATTAGCCTTATAGTCGATATTACAAACTTCATAATGCAACTAACAGGGCAGCCGCTTCACGCCTATGATTACGATAAGCTCGCAGCTGCTAGCGGCGAAATACCTACAGTATTGGCTCGCAAGGCAACCGAAAAAGAACAAATCGAACTTTTGAGTGGAAAAGTCTTAGAGCTTGGCACGGACGCAGTAGTAATAGCAACCGACAAGCAGCCGATTGGCCTTGCGGGAATTATGGGTGGTGCAAATACCGAAGTCGATGAAAATACGTCGCGAATTGTTATTGAAGTTGCCAGTTTTGACATGTATAACATTCGCCGAAGCTGCATGAAGTATGGTGTATTTAGTGACGCAGCAACCCGATTTAATAAGGGGCAAAGTGCATTGCAGAACGACCGTGTGCTTCGGCTTGCTGCTGACATGTTTGCCGAATACTGTGGCGCAAAAATAGCAAGTGATGTGTTTAACGTCCAAAAGAATATACGAACATTTGGCCCGGTAAGTGTCGACGCGCAGTTCATTAATACGCGGCTCGGCAGTAATTTAAGTACCGAAGAAATGGCTGCAATACTAAATAGAACCGAACTTGGTGCGGTTGTTAACGGCGACATCATTACTGTTATTCCACCATTTTGGCGTACCGATATTGAGCTGGCCGAAGATATCGTCGAAGAAATAGGTCGTTTGTATGGGTTCGATAAGCTGCCAGTTGTATTGCCGCGTCGCGCCGCAAAGGCAGGGGCAAAAGACAGTGGGCTTACTATAAAATCACAGCTGCGGACTATTTTGAGCGGAGCCGGCGCAAACGAAATTTTAACCTATAATTTTGTACACGGTAATTTGCTTGATGCCTTTGGGCAAGATCGTCAGCAAGCATTGCAACTCAGTAACGCACTCAGCCCCGATTTACAGTATTACCGCATGTCGCTGCTGCCAAATGTGCTCGAAAAGGTGCATGCAAATGTTAAGGCAGGGTATAACGAGTTCGCGCTGTTCGAACTTGGCAAAACGCACACGAGCTTTGCCTTGGACTCAAATGACTTTGATTTACCTAAAGAGAACAACCTGCTTGCGTTTGTGTATACTGCCGATGCAAAAACAGCTAAGAAAAAGCAGGGGGCAGCGTATTACCAGGCCCAGAAATACCTTACTTATGTATTGAATAGGCTGGGTATTGCATATACGTTGCAGCCGTTATCGGCAAATGATGCAAATTCATTCGTCGAAAAGCCGTATGACGTGCATCGAAGTGCCCGAGTGCTTGATGTGAGCGGCGAAGCCCTAGGTATCATTGGCGAAATCAACCCAAGTGCCGCCCAAAAGCTTAAATTACCTGACTATACTGCTGGCTTTGAGCTCGATACCGGGCAACTTGCGCGACTCCAGAAAGCGAATACCTATGTAGCGAGCTCTAAATTTCCTAAAATCGAGCAAGACATATCGCTTCGCGTACCTGTAAATGTGACGTTCGCTGACCTACAAAGTTGCATAAACAGCGCACTTTCTGAAAAACAGACTGGTGATGTACTTGCTTCATTTACGCCGTTGGATATTTACGCAAATGAAGCAGATGCGACAAAAAATATAAGTTTTAGACTCACCATTTCAAGCCTTACCCGTACGCTGACTGCCAACGAAGTCAACGAATTGCTCGACGCAGTTGGTTCGGTTGCAAAATCAGAACTTTCAGCAGAACGTTTGTAGCAATAAACTCTTGATTTAGTTAGGTAAAAGTGATATAGTTTTTGGCGTTGCCCAATTTTTATTATGTGTGGCGACGTACTTTGACAGGTGTTACATAATTTGTATCTGATTTTCAGGCAACGTGTTGAGTGCAGCTGTGCTGCATTAAGCGCGTTGCCTGAATCGCGACCAAGAGGTTCGCAGGTTCTAACCCTGCTTCAGGCTTCGCGCTCACAAGAAACGCATGTTGGCTTAAGGGCCCGTAGCGCAGCTGGTAGCGCGTGCTTCAAGTAGCAGCAAGGTCGTTGGTTCGAGTCCAACCGGGTCTACGAAATTCGAAAGAATGGAAAGCGCCTGTAGCTCAGCGGTTAGAGCGCAACCCGGTCAGGGGCGAGGTCGTTGGTTCGAATCCAACCAGGCGGCGTACGTAATTCGCAAGTTGCAAGGCGGACGTAGCTCAGTTGGTAGAGCGCCGGACTCTTAATCCGGGTGTCGTAGGTTCGAGTCCTACCGTCCGCACGAGTGGGGGGCGGTGGTTGCTCATACCATCCGCCGCCCTCCCACTCGCCAACTTCTGGCGGGTATCCAAAACTTGGCGTTTTCACCCAACCCCCCGTTGGTGAGAGCGTTGAGAACGACGGGGCGGAGGGTGGCCGATGTCCCCCCTCTAAAGCCCTCTGCCCCGTCACACTCCCGTAATATCAGAAAAGTATCTGGGCAAGCATAACGCTATGCCCGATATGCGGACAAACTTGTAGCACCTGTCCTTTACCAGAATTCATAAACGTTGT
>CAZPLH010000101.1:0-2596 GCA_964587465.1 uncultured Candidatus Saccharibacteria bacterium
CCAAGCTGGTTACTTAAACGGTCTTCTATTTGAGTGGCAATGCTTGCAGCCGTGTGCAAAATGTCGCCATGTGAACGGTAGTTTTCGGTTAACGTTATAACCTGCACGTCGGTATACATTTGGGTAAAGCGCAGCATGTTAGTAATGTCGGCACCCTGAAAACTAAAAATTGCTTGGTCGTCGTCGCCTACTGCCAAAATGTTTGGGCGGCCTTCGGCATTGGGGTTGTTGGTTAACAGTTCTACGAGTTTTAGCTGCGCAAGGTTGGTGTCTTGGAATTCGTCGAGCATAACGTAAAGGTACTGCTCGTGCAGGCTAAAGCGGAGTTCGTCGTGCGCAGTAAGACCGTCTATGGCGCGGTTAATCATGTCGCTGTAATCGTACAGTTGAGCGGCTTGCAGGGCGGCATTGTATTGTTCGAACACGTCGGCGGCGCCTAAAAGCTTGTTAACTTCGCGCATACCAGTAAATACCCACTGATTTTTACTGTTTTTAGCAAGCCAGTCGTTCTTAAATTTGGTAAGTTCGTTGGTTTTGCCGGTTGCATCATAGGCGGTAAGCGCGTTATTTAGTTGGCTTACGGCAAGGCTGGCGAGCGGCTGAACTTTGTCTGCTACGATTGGCTCGTTGCCAGCGAGTGGGCCGATTTTATCTAGCAGGTATTGAAACGCTGGCACGACACTTTTGTTCATTTTAACGACGCTTTGCAGTGAGCTTGTTGCGTATTTTGATGCCTCTTCTATGAATGCTTTGTTGTGGGCGGCAACTACTCGAATATCGTCTGGCTGCAAGCTGTTATTTTTGCATTCTGCAATAAAGTCTAGCGCGTCTTTTAAGTAGCTTTCGGCACGCCACAGTTGGTTGCTGGCGGGTAGTTTAGCAAAGATTTCTTGCAGTATGGTGTCTTGCCCTAGGCGGTCTACAGGTTGCTCGTTACCGTATTGGCTAAAATATTCGGCGTTGGCCCTAATAATGTCACTACCAAATCCGTGGTAGGTGCTAATGCGTATGTCGTATGCTGCCTGGCCAATAAGGCTGCTAAGGCGTTCGCGCATGTTGCGCGCGCCAACTTCGGTATAGGTTAGGCATAAAATGTTTTGTGGCGCGGTGTCGGTGCGTTGCAGAATGTTAGCTGCCCGTAGGGCCAGTAGCTGGGTCTTGCCCGTTCCAGGGCCTGCTACAACGAGCACCGGGCCATCTATGGTGTCGACTGCCAGTTTTTGGGCAGCATTAAGCTTTTTGTAGTTAGATTCAAAACTCATTGCTACCATTGTACCCTGTTTAGGCGTTTGGAAACGCAACAAGATTAGCAGTATGCAACGGATGTCCCGCTAAAGGCGCATCGTTGCAAACTGTCAGCTGCTCGGCGACTTGCGCCAGCGATACAACGCCGCGCAACTTAGGCGGCACATGGTTGCTGAGCAGGGTTACATACCCTGGCTCTACTTGAGCTAATCCTACAGAGTGCGCCGCCCTGTCGGGGTTCCAGTTACCATAGCGAACATCAACGACAACACTAAAGCCTTTGGCATGTAGCGAGTTAACTGCTTTAAAAAGCCCCTGGGCGCTACGGATTCTTTTAAAAATGATGTCTTCGAGTGTTAATCCCCCGAGAGGTTCTACGAGCGCTTCAATCATGTGCTCGTATTCCTCGCATCTCTTCTTGCGCTCTTCGTTAGTCAGTGTGTCGTAATATTCCATGAATGCAATGTATTCGTCATAAAGATGGGGAGGAAAGCCGTAGCCAGTAGCTAGCTTTTCAATACTCGCCGGCAGACAAACTGGTAAGTCTGCCCCCGCAGCCCCAAGCTCTGTATTTTTGATATAGCTTTTTATGCTCATTTGTACTACTAAATGTAAAACTTTTTTATTTTTTGTAAATACATTTATTACTACTTAAACATAAGCATTAACAGATAAGAAGATGGTTGTTGAGCTTATTAAAAAGTTGTATAGTTTTGCAAATGAGTAAAATCAGACACCCTAAATTAGATGTTGTTTCTGAAATTGAATCGCTTGATTTAGTTTTTGCGCGCGAGGCGTACGAAACACTTAACTGCTATGGAAAAGTAGACAGGTTTAAACTAGACGACAACACCGTTTTTAATTGCATAACAACAGACCGCATTGACATAGATGCCCCAAACGATGGTTTGCACGCTTTTCGTTTGCGCGCATTGCCCGCAATCGAACTTCCAAATGAAGGGCCACTTTTACAAACTGTTACAGAAAATGAAAATGGGATTATGGCTATATTGCTAGAAGGCTATAACTTGCCCCCAGATTGGGCGCAGAAGTACCCAGACAGTCAAGGTATTCCTTGGGAAGGCTACGTTGTAGCAGTTATTGACCTAGAGGACAAAGATGTGCCGCTTTTACTGAGTGCGCAGAACGGCGAAGTTTTGACCGACACCGATGCTTTTAAAGCTTTGCAGGTTTTGCGGCACGTAAGAGACACACTGCGAGTTTTGTATTATGACGAAGATGATGACAATGTCGGGCAAGGATTCTCCGTCACAAAAAATGAGGAACAAGACTTTGAGCCGGGCAGATACATAAGTGGTTATGCGTGCGATGAGTGTCAGCTAGACTACAC
>CAZPLH010000102.1:0-2576 GCA_964587465.1 uncultured Candidatus Saccharibacteria bacterium
GTGTTCGATGTAACCCTTGTAAAAGTAGGTAAATAACACCACATATAGCGTTGACTTTTAATTTCAAACGCTATAAACTATAAAAAGTAAAGTTACAAAAAGGTATCCATTATGGCAAAAAACATCACGATTTATACAACTAATACTTGCGCATACTGCGTTATGGTTAAAAAATGGCTTGGCAGTAAAAACATGTCTTACGAAGAAGTTAACTTAGATACCAACCCCGAGCGTGCGCACGAAGCAATCGAAATAAGCGGCCAAATGGCAGTACCGGTAACGGTAATCACCAAAGACGATGATACGAAAGAAGTCGTTGTTGGTTACAATCTTGCCAAATTAGTACCAGCGGTATCGTAGCATCATGGCTGGGTCTGTAGTTTGTTATAGCGAACAGAATTGCGCTGACTGTAAGCGAGCTAAGGATTTTTTTGCTGAGCACGCAATTGCTTACGAAGAGCACGATGTCGATAACGAGCCCGGTGCGCGCGATGCAATGCTTGAGCTAAGCGGCGGAGTCAACTTGGTGCCAACCATTATTGTTGATGGTAAGGTGTACCAAGAACCATCTAACGACCAACTTAAAGAAATTTTTGGCATCGCTAAAGTCGATGAAAGCGTCGAAAAACAGCACGACCTTATTACGATTGGGGCTGGGCCAACGGCGTTAACCACGAGTATTTATTCCACGCGCGAAGATATTGATACGCTTTTATTTGAAAAAGGTGTGATCGGTGGTTTGGCTGCTACGACTGACTGGGTTGACAATTACCCCGGGTTTGCCGAAGGAATTTCGGGACTTGATTTGGCTGAAAGTTTACGTCAGCAAGCAGAGCGCTTCGGGGCAAAATTTGAACTTGGTGAAGTGAGCGCGCTTGCAAAAGATGGCGACCACATACGACTTACGACAACCAGTGGCGATTTTTTGGCTAAAGCTGTTCTTATAGCGACAGGTAGCGACTATAAACGACTTGGTATTCCTGGTGAAGATACCTACTACGGCCGTGGCGTACACTTTTGCGCAACGTGCGACGGAGCCTTTTACCGCGACAAACGGCTTGTAGTGGTCGGAGGTGGCAACTCTGCCGTACAAGAAGCTTTGTTCTTAACACGCTTTTCGAGCAAGATTGACTTACTTGTGCGCAGCGACAAGCTACGCGCCAGTGATGTTTTACAGCATGAGCTGGCTAAAAGTACGCAAATTACGGTGCATTTTAATACGACGACTGACGAAATCGTCGGTGACGAAAAGCTTGTTCACAAAGTAGTTGGCACCGACGTTACGACTGGCAATAAAGTAGAATTCGAAACCGATGGCGTATTCATATTTATTGGCCTTAAGCCAAACACGGTATTTTTGCAGGGTTCTGCTGTTGAGCTCGACGAAGTTGGTTTCGTTAAGACTGATCAAAACCTTGAAACGGCAGTTTCGGGTGTCTTTGCGGCAGGTGATGTCCGTAGTGGAGCAACCATGCAAATTGCAAGTGCGGTTGGCGAAGGAGCCACGGCTGCATTGCGGATTCGCGAATACCTAGAAGCTCACGAACGAAAAAAGAGCTAACACTTCTTATGTTTTTCGTACTATAGTGTACGTATAGCTATGAAGAAGTGGATAATAATTTTAGTAGCACTATTGGCATTTTGTGGCATTGCGGCATATTTTTTGCTTAAAAACGACTCGGGCTCTGGGCCTTCAGCGACTACTGACACTTTGCAACAAAACGTACAGCCCGGCACCGAAAGCCTCGCTGCACTCTTAGAAAAAAATACGTCACTTAGTTCGCTTAATAGCGCGATTTCGAGCCTTGGACTCGCCGACAGCCTAGACGGAACCACTCAATTTACCATTTTGGCACCCACCAATGATGCATTTAAAGCTCTGCCGACAGGCTCACTCGAGCGTTTGTTAAAGGCTGACGCCAAAGACCAGCTTAAAAACGTGGTTAACTACCATATTATTCCGGGCGTTTATAATGCAAGCCAGTTTACAAACGGCCAGCGCCTTAAGTCGTTAACTGGGCAAGAGATTACGGTGAGCATTGTCGATAAAAATATTTGGTTTGTTGATGCTAAGGGCGGCAAAGCGGTCATAAAAAAGGCAGATATTTCTGGCACCAACGGTACTATTCACACAATTAGCGGTGTTTTGTTGCCCCAGTAGCTTACAGGCTTAAAATACCAATTTGATACTGTGAAAGCATATCCATGGTCTTGATACTTGGCGGTATTACATCGATATTTTTTCCGCAAATGTGAGTGAATGATGCTCGAGCCTGCTCGTCTTTAGCAATAAGATGTCGCGTAAGGTCGTATACCTGGCCATTGTATGAAACCCAGCAATTATCGGGTGTCGAATGTTTTTGAACAGTATTTAAATTAAATTCCAAAGCAGTGCCACGGGGGGTGTCGTTGCTTGGTCGAGAGTTTTTAATAAGCAAAAATATACCAAGGCACAGTACCACAGTAGTAATAATTACCCCAAGTGCGATGAGTAATTTCTGTCTAGTTGGCATCGGTCGTGAACCTATCTGGGAAATCGGTGATAACGGCAGCAAGGCCTGCGCGCTCCCAGCGTT
>CAZPLH010000103.1:0-2558 GCA_964587465.1 uncultured Candidatus Saccharibacteria bacterium
GACTACCACTACCAGAAGCAGAAGAACAACGCCTTCTACCATGTGCAGACGGCCAACCTGCCGTTCCAGAACTTCGAGTTCCACTACCTGCCATAACCCGCCACACAATACCCAGCCCTGAATCGGAGCCCCCGCCATGCAGCCCCAAGACTTGCAACGCACTGCCTACACCGTGGAATGTTTTCTGAACGCGTTGCGTCTGGACGACGGTCCCGAGCGCACGGAGCTGGAAGAGACCCTGGTGCACTGGCTGACCGATGCCTCGCGCCTGAAGGACGACCACCTGATCTACCAGCAGGGCGCAGTGTCCTGCTACAGCCGCGGCCACGTCACCGCCTACTACGAGGTGCCCAAGGCGCGGCAAGAGAAGACCCTGTGGTGCAACGCGGCCAAGCTCTCGGCGATCGACGGCCCCGCCTTCAGCCAGAACGCGCAGCTGGTGATGCTGGGAACCGCTGGCCTGCTGCTGGCCATGCCGGGCACCACCACGGCCGCGACGGCGGGCGCCGTCAAGGACAAGCAACGCAGCAGCAACAACAATAACAATAACAACAACAATAACAACAATGGATAGGCTGCCCCGGGGCGGTCAGTTGTCCCAGTCGCCGCCTCCACCACTGTCCCATCCGCCACCGTCGTCGTTGATGCCAAAGTCGGCGCCGCCCATGTCCGGGTTGCTGGTGTTGTTCAGCGACTGGTAGTCGTTGCTGCTGTAATTGCCGTTGCTGTGCCCACCGCTGCCTGCATTTGACGACGAATGCCCCATCAGGTTGCGCCCCAGGGCTTCGGCCGCCATCACGCCCGCGCCCACAGCCAGGCCGGTTGCGACACCGCCCAGGATGCGTCCCCCCATACCCGACCCCGCCGGCGGGGCATACCCGCCACCCGCACCACCGCCCATGCCACCACCCATGCCGAACATCTGCGAGCCACTGAGACCGCCCTGCGGCGCATAGCCACCACCGTAGGTTGCGGGTTCTGGCGTTCGGCGTCGGAAGAACAGGTAGCCCGCCAAAATGACTCCACCGGCCAGCACCAGCGGCAGCACCCAGGACGACGATGACGGGGCGGCGGGCGTGTTGTAAATGCCTGCGCTCTGCGAACCCGAGTGGACCGCAGGGGTTGGCGTGGACAGGGTTGCGGTAGAAGGCCCACCGCCGGACAAGCCGCTGGAAGCCGACGGCGACAGCGTGCGCCCCGACACCTGCGCGCGCAGTGCCTGTACGGCCTGCGGTTTGGCAAATGGCAGGCCGGGGGCGATTTTTTCGGCCATGGCCAGGGATTCGCGGGCGCGTTCCAGCTTGCCCTCACGGGCGTACAGCTCGGCTCGCACAAAGTGGGCTTTGGCGCTTTGGGGGTGGCTGATCAGCACCTGCTGGACCATAAGCTGGGCCTGGTCGAGCTTGCCCGCCTGTGCGGTGGCATAAATCTGGTTGATCGTGGGCTCGGCCTGCGCCATGGCCAGGCCGCCGGTCAGCAGCGCGGCGACCAGCAGCCCCTGCGCCGCGCGCCTGTAAAGAGAAGAAAACCGCATGGATGTGTCCTCCTTCAAACAAGGGTTGTTTGTAGCCAGCAGATGGCGCCGCCGCGCGCCAAATCAAGCGTCTGCCAGGTAAAGCTGGAGAGGCGTTCCAAAAATCGCTCCTTTTTTGATAGCTGGTTACGCGCATCCCACGGGGGCTGGAGCCTGATTTGGCACTTAGGTCTTGCCGCAAATCACCCTGCAGCGACCGCCCGTTACCATAGTGCCCCTATGACTCCCAAACCGCGCATTCTTTTGGTGGAAGACGAATCCGGCATCGCCGACACGCTGCAGTATGTGCTGTCCACCGATGGCTTTGTGCCCGTATGGTGCAGCACCGCCGCCGAGGCCCTGGCGCAGTTTGCGGCCGTACCTCCGGCGTTGGCCGTGCTGGATGTGGGCCTGCCGGACATGAACGGATTTGAGTTGTTCCGCCGCCTGCAGGCCCTGCCCGGCGGCCACGCCGTGCCCATGCTGTTCCTGACCGCGCGCAGCGACGAGATTGACCGCGTCGTCGGTCTGGAGCTGGGGGCCGACGACTACATTGCCAAACCCTTCTCGCCGCGCGAACTGGTGGCCCGTGTCCGCACCATCCTGCGCCGCAGCGCACGCCCTGCGGCAACGTCCGCCGCGCCCGCTGCACCAGTGCCTGCGGTTGAAGCGCCCCCCGCCGTGGCGGCACCCAGCGTGTGGCTGCTGGACGAAGAGCGCCACCAGATCCGCTTTTACGGCCGCCTGCTGGAGTTGTCGCGCTACGAGTACGGCGTGCTGCGCCTCTTGGTGCAAAAGCCCGGCCGCGTGTTCACGCGCGACGAGCTGCTGCAAAAGGTATGGGGCGACGCCAACGACAGCTTTGACCGCACCGTGGACGCCCACATCAAGACCCTGCGCGCCAAGCTCAAGCTGGTGGCGCCGGGGCTGGAGCCCATCCGCACGCTGCGGGGCACCGGCTATGCGCTGAACGAAGACTTGCCGGGAGCCCCGGCTTGACTGTGACGGGTGGGGGCCGCCGAACGCCGCGCAGGGCCGCCCCAAA
>CAZPLH010000104.1:0-2526 GCA_964587465.1 uncultured Candidatus Saccharibacteria bacterium
GAAAATTAAGAAGGATAGCCCTCTCCGGTTATTTTTTACTTAAGGGAATCCTCTGTTTGGTTAAGCAGAACAGCACTTTTGTTAAGTCAAACCATGGCGGGTGTTTTATTTATGACCTTTGATAAGCGATTGAAAATACTTTAAAGTGAGGAGAAAATGAAGTGTTTTTGTTGTAAAATATTGATTTTTAGTGCTTTAATGAATTATTGCAAAAAACTTAATGAAAATTCAATTGAAATTACGACGAATTAAGAATTTCGATCCACTAGTACCCATTATTTATCGATAAAGTGAAATTTGCTCAATTAAATTGCCGACGAACAGAAGATTTTAATACCTTTATGTGTTAAAAATATACAAAAGTATGAGATACATTATTACATGGGTATTATTTGGTTTGAGCATTGCTGGCCTGGCGCAATCACAGGCTTTGGTCAATTATCAGGGGGTGGCACGCGACAGTAAGGGCGCGCCGATAGCTAACCAGGCAATTGCGCTCAGATTTGAGATTTTACAGGGTAGTGCCAGCGGGCCGGTTATTTATACCGATGATCAGCTGAGCGGTGTATCCACCAATTCTTTGGGTTTATTCTCCACACAGATCGGTAAAAATGGTAATCTGGGTCAGGTAAACTGGGGAACCGGTGGGCCTTATTATCTTCAGGTTTCCATAGATCCTACCGGAGGTAGCAACCTTGCAATTGTTGGCACTCAGCAAATAGTGAGCGTTCCAATTGCCATGCACGTACCTTCGAGTTATACCAATAATGTATTAACTATTGGAGCCAAAGCCTACACGGTTGGGCCTGGCGTTACCATTACACAGGGTACCGGTACCAATGTGACGGTGAGTGGTGGACCTAATTATACAATTTCTTCGGTTCCTCCGGTGTTAGCGTTAAGTCCTAACAACGCGAGTTTGAGCATAGTGGGTAGTAACACCATTGCCTTACCGGCAGCGGCAGTGCCAACACTGGTGCCTTCAGGAATCGCTACAGTGACAAACGGAACATCCAGTTACACAGTTGGTGTACCGCCTCCTAGTTATAATCCGGTGACCGCTCAATTATCATTTGGCAGCAACAATACACTCGTTACTCCAACACTTGTTTTATTAAATGGGAATGTGCTCTACTCCGGCCCCCCTTCAAATTCCATAGCCTTACCCGCGGGGGTGACTGTGGCTTCAGGTAGTCCGAGCGTTACGGTTACCGGAGGTCCGAATTATTCAGTTTCGGTTACACAACCAAGTTTGGCTTTATCTGCAAATAGTTTGAGTTTAAGTATTATTGGAAGTAACTCTGTTGCATTACCGGCAGCGGTAACGGTTTCAGCTCCGTCAGCGAACAACCTCGTCACTGTAAGCGGTGGCCCAACTAATTATGCGGTGTCGGTGCCTTTACCAAGTTATAACGGAACCGTATTAACGATTGGCGCTAACTCAACTACTGTTTCTCCAACATTAGCAATTACTAACAACACGCTTCTTACTGTAGGTTCGGGTACTGCCAGCCTTGCATCTATTTCTCCCTGGAGACAAGCTGCAGGAAGTGTAACCCTTGCTACCAGTACAGATAATGTAGGTATTAACACACCCGGGGCACCTACAGCCAAATTGGATGTGTATTCCAATGCGGCAACCGGAACAATCATTAAAGCGAATAATACAAACACAACCAACACTTCACCGGCCATGGATGTCAATTCGGATGGAGACATCAGTTTACTGGTAAATAACACCAAATCCACTGGTATTGCCGGAAAATTATTTGCTACCGGGGGCATTGCCTTGCAAGTTAGAAATGCCAGTTCGGGCTTTGCGGCTTTGCAGGCTCAGAATACCAGCAGTGCGGCTGGGGCCTATGCCGGTTATTTTATTGGCGGTTTAAGCACTTCCGGAAGCGGCACCAGCAGCGGTGATTTTGCATTCAGAGCTCAAAACAGCGCATCATCCGATCTTTTTGTGGTGCGTAACGATGGATTTGTGGGGATAGGCAACAGTGCTCCTGGTGGGCTTTTGGATATTGATGTACAATCTTTATTCAGGGAAGGGATTCACATTCGTAACTCCAGAGATCAAATTGGCGGTAGTCTTCCTTTTGTTATTGACATTACAACAAGTGGACAAACTTACGGTACAAATACCTATGGCAGGATTATGCGCTTTGGAAGCGGGGCAAACATATATGATCACGGTATTGATAATTCCGGTAGTTATTTTTTGACGTTTGTGAATAATTACACGAATCCATTCTTTGCAATGACCAGTGCAGGTAACATAGGTTTGGGTACGGCTACACCTGGTGCGCGATTAGATGTACAGGGTACAATGAAAGTTGTGGATGGTTCACAAGGTTTAGGGAAAGTACTGACTTCTGACGCTTCCGGAAATGCCAGCTGGCAACCTGTAACGATTACTACGCCTACTACTTTTGTATCCCAGTCCTTAGGTGTTGTTGGTACATCGCCTTCTACTTTTGCGAGTCCACTTGCAAGTTTTACAAAGGTTTACAGTGACACTAAGGT
>CAZPLH010000105.1:0-2515 GCA_964587465.1 uncultured Candidatus Saccharibacteria bacterium
AGCTCCACAGCGCGGGATCTGCAGCCCCCGGTGCTTCAATCGACCAGCCGACACATTTGGGGATATAAAATGCACCATATGCGGCAATGGCTGCGCTGAAGCCAAGCACGGGTGCTTTTTCCTTCGGCGGAAAAATCACCCCAATCATGCGAAAGACGGAGCCATTGGCGATACCTGTGGTGGTAAACAGCACCATAAAACAGGCAAAGAATCCTACGAATTGTTTGGTTTCCGGCTGGATAAAATGAATCACCCCAACGACCGCCGAAATCATGACAATCAGATTCCAGAACGTGACCGATGCACCGCTGGTTTTATCCGATAGCCAGCCACCAATGGGGCGAATAAGCGCACCAAGCAATGGCCCGATGAATGCATAATCAAGCGGATTTACTTCCGTAAACTGCGTTTTAATGAGCAATGGAAACGCGGCCGCATAGCCAATAAAAGAGCCAAACGACATGACATAAAGCCATGTGGTGAGATACATATGCTTGCGTTTGAAAATGATAAGCTGCTCAGCCAGCGGTGTTTTGGCCGATTTCAAATTATCCATACCGAAGGCGGCGGCAAGTGTGCACAAAATAATTGGAATCACCCAGATGAATCCAGCATTTTGCAACCATACGGTTTTGGTTGCGCCATCTGCAGCCGTCATGGTTTGCGAAGCACCACCAAAATCGCCAAATACACTGGCACCGATAACCACCGGCACCAGAAATTGCAGTGCACTCACGCCGAGATTGCCAAGGCCAGCATTCAGCCCCAGCGCAGTTCCTTGCGCCTTTTTCGGAAAGAAAAAGCTGATATTCGACATGGAAGAAGAAAAGTTTCCGCCGCCAAAACCACACGCAAGCGCAAGTAGCAGCATGGTTTCATATGGCGTATTTGGGTCTTGAACGGCAATCCCAATACCAATGGCAGGAATCAGTAATGTGATAGTGCTCAGGACTGTCCAGTTACGCCCTCCGAAAATCGGCACCACAAACGAATAGATGATGCGCAGTGTGGCACCAGTTAAACCCGGAACTGCCGCCAACGTAAAAAGCTGCTCTTTCGTGAAATTGAACCCGACACTGTTAAGATTGACAGCCACCGCCGACCAGATCATCCATGTGGCGAACCCTAGAAGAAGACAGGGGATTGAAATCCATAAATTGCGGCGCGCAATTTTCTTGCCATGCTTTTCCCAGAAAGTGCTGTCTTCAGGGTTCCATTGTTCCAGATGTGTTGACATAAAAGCCTTCTTGGGTTTGAGGATTACGAGTGCTTGGGTACCACGTCGAGTTCTGGCAGGAATTTCGGCCCACGCAGCTCAGGGTGTTGTTGTTTTTCCATCAGCATGATGGCGAAATGCATCCAGATGAGTGCTATTGACACCAGCACAAACAGCAGCATGAAACAGCTTGTCCAGATATTGGTGAGATCGTTGAGAATGCCGAATGCCAGGGGTAGAAAAAAGCCACCAAGCCCGCCGATCAATCCAACAATACCAGCAACAGAGCCAACATTATCCGGATAGTAGACTGGAATATGTTTATAGACGGCAGCCTTGCCAAACGACATGAATAGACCCAACACGAATATGATCACTGTGAAGGGAACAACGCTAAGCCCTGTGCTGAACTCGATGTTTTCGCCATTGATGCCGTGAATGACATAATCGGTGGATGGATAGCTGAGGATGAAACAACAGATGATGCAGACGGAGAATGTCCAGTACATCACTTTGCGTGCCCCGTATTTATCCGACATCCAGCCACCAATGGCACGGAAGGCAGAGGCAGCAATAGAAAAGCTGGCAGCCAACATACCTGCAACCTTGATATCCAGCCCGTATGCGCCAACATAATAGCGCGGCATCCACAAAGCGAGTGCGACGAAAGCCCCGAACACGAAGAAATAATAAAGAGAGAACCGCCATACTTGCAGTTTTTTAAGTGGCGCAAGTGCCATCTTGGTGGTTTTTGCGGGTGCACCCGTTTTGCGCCGCTCTACCAGCTCCGGCTCATCTTTGGTCATCAGAAACCACAGGATGGTTGTCACTGCGAGCGCTATTGCCCAGATCTGCGCAACACTATGCCAGCCATAGGCTACCATGATAAAGGGCGCGGCAAATTTGGTGACTGCGGCACCAATATTTCCCATACCGAAAATGCCAAGTGCGGTACCTTGCCTATCTTTGCTGTACCATTTAGAGAGATAGGCGATGCCTACCACGAACGTGCCGCCTGAAAGCCCTATGCCGAGCGCCGTCACCAGCATCATTTCGTAGGTTTCTGCATAGGTGAGCATCCATGTAGAGGCCGCCGCACAAAGAGAAACAAGCAGCATCACAATCCGCCCACCGAACTGATCTGCCCAGATGCCTAAAAACAATCGCACCAATGATCCGGTAAGAATCGGTGTGCCAATCAGTAAGCTGAACTGAGTGTCGTTTAGATTCAGTTCCTGCTTAATATGAACGCCAATAATGGCAAATATAGTCCATACTGCAAAGTTCAGCGTGAACTCG